>JAJYHM010000002.1 GCA_021784755.1 Pseudomonadota bacterium | reverse complement strand
AAGCCCGCGGGCCTGCGCCCAATCGCGCACCTCTTGCGGGCGACCGAGCGACACGAAAAACGGGCAGAGATCGACGTAGGCCATGAAAAGCGTGCCAAGACGGCGGGTTTCGAACGAGGACCAGCGCATGGGACCGTCCCCCGCGACCAATGATCGGTCCCGCTCGCACCGGTCAGTCATCGTCGCGCGCAAACAGAAACGCAGCAGCTGGCAGATCGGCGCGCCGGCGCCAGGCCGCGTAGAGCCCGCCGCCGATACCGAGGTAGATGAGAAAACCGTAAGCCGCCATTAAGGTCACCCCCTTTGCCCCCCAGAAGTTTTCACCAAAAACATACAACAAGAGTGGGCCTGCGATCACCAAGGCGGCAAGCGCTGGTCGCGACGGCGGCAGACCGCGGCGCCTTTGAAACACCGGGACCGCGACCATCGCCAGCAGATAAATCATGATAAACCCAAGAGCGGTAAAGACACCAAAAAGATTGATGATGACAAGCGGAGACCAATGCAAAGCGCCTGCCATAACGACAAAGCCACAGATCAAGGCGCCGAGAGCATGCAAGGCGATCGCCGGCGTACCATGTCGGCCGACCTCACCCAGAGCCGCCGGGAGCACCTTGTGCCGACCCATGGAGTACAGGATCCGGCCGAGGCTGTTCATGGTGGCGATGGTGGCGCTGAAAGCGGCGATGGCCATGGCCAGATCCGACGAGAAGGCCAAGGCCGGCAAGCCCTCGCGCAGCGCGAGCACGCTGAGCGGTGTCTCGCTGTGCGCAAGCTCCTGGGCATGGCCGCCGAAACCCGTCATCTCGACATAGGCCATGAATACATAAAACACGAGACTCGCGACCACAGCCGCGAGGATGGCCCTTGGGATGTCACGCCGCGGGGCATGGGCCTCGCGTCCGAAGTTCGCCGCCGTCTCGAAGCCGCCATAGGCGAGGATGCTCAGAGTCATCGCCCGAAAAAACGGACCCGCCGCAAACGTGGCCGGGTCGAACGCGGCCTTGGGCGCAGGTGCCTGCCAGAGCGTCCACACCCCAATCGCTAAAATGATCAAAAGGGACGCAGCCTCAACGATCAAACTATAGCGCGCGGCCAGATCGACATCGCGCACTGTCAGAGCCCACGACACGCCGGCAAACACCAGAGCGGTCCAGGGCCAGGAAAGCGTCATGCCCACGATAGCCAGGGCCTTGGAGACGAACAAGCCACCCACGATCGGTGCGCCGATCACGGCCCCGAAATAGCCCCCGGTCATGGCCCAGCCACTCAACACCCCGGCCAGGGGGTGCAGGGTCCGGCTGACGGAGACGAATAGGGACCCCGCGGCGGGGGCCTCGCGGGCGAGCGTCGCCACCTGCGCGGCGACCAGGATCATGACGAGACCCACCGCCAGATACACAGCCCAGGTCCAGAGACCGCCCTGCGCCGCCACGAATGAGATCGTCACCGTAGCCATGGCAGAGGGCGTGATGTTCGCGACGGCCTGCCCCAGGATCTCGATGAAGGACACGCGATCGGAGGCTAGGCGCGGTGATGCGGTAGTGATATCGGGCATAAGGCATTGTGCCGGGGATCGATAGCGGACACTAGTGGCCGGGAAGGCGCCGCGGTCGGGCCCGCGAAGACATGCCCCGGCGGTCTTGAGCGGGCGCTTGTCGGGCAGGGCGGGCTGGCGCACAGTGACGCCGATGCGGCACGACGTAGTCCTCTACCAGGGCGAGGCCCTGGGCCGTTACGGGTTCGGCGGCGGTCATCCGTTTGGCCCGGATCGGCTATCGGCCTTTCTCACGGAACTGGCGCGACAGGGTCTCGACCGCACCGTCAAAACGGCGGCCCCGGTCACTGCGACAGACGAGGCGCTGTCGTGGTTTCACGACGCCGCCTATGTCCGACGCGTGCGCCTCCAGTCGCTGTCCGGCGGCGGCTTCCTCGATCAGGGCGACACGCCCGCCGTCCCTGGTATTTTCGATGCCGCCTCTCATGTCGTGGGATCGGTCGTGGCCGGCGCGGCCCTCTTGCTACGGGGAGAGGCCTCGCGGGTCTTCGTGCCCATCGCGGGCCTCCATCATGCCCGCCGCACGAGCGCGGGCGGTTTCTGCGTCTTCAACGATATCGGGGTCTTGATCGAGGCCTTAAAGCGCCAAGGACTGACCCGTATCGCCTATGTGGATATCGACGCGCACCACGGCGACGGTGTCTATTACGATTTCGAGGACGATCCCTGCGTCTTTAGCGCCGACATCCACGAAGACGGCCGTTTCCTCTACCCCGGGACCGGTGGGCGCGACGAGAGCGGCCGGGACGCGGGCGCGGGACGCAAGCTCAATATCCCGCTCGCACCCGGCGCGGGCGACCGGGAGTTCCTGGCCGCCTTTGACAAGGTAGAGACGTTTGTGCGCGCCGCGCGCCCCGAGATCATCCTTCTCCAGGCGGGCGCCGACAGCATCGCCGGCGACCCGCTCGCGCACCTCGCCCTGACACCCGAAGCCCACCGCCATGCCACAAAGCGCCTTTGCGCGCTTGCGGGCGAGTATGCGCAAGGACGGGTGCTGGCAATGGGCGGCGGCGGATACAATCGCGACAATCTCGCGGCGACATGGACTGGGGTCGTGCGGGAACTGCTGGCCGACCGTTGAGGATCGCGACCGCGTGATCCGCGACGATGCCTAGCTGATTCCATACCTCGATTGATCGGGCTGCGCTCTTGATGTTGAAGGCGTCGAACTCTTGTCCCGAGAGACCGTTGTAATCCGCGCCTACCAGATACAACTTACCCAGCAGGCACCAAGGAGCGATTCTCTAACATCGACACAATGATACGGTCGATATGGCCCTCTCACATGGCCCCAGGGAACCTCCTCACAAATCAGCGCGGTCGGCATTGTAGGCTTCTGCGCTTCCTCATAAAAGTCGATGTAGCACGCTGTTCCTCCCGTATATGAAAGCCCTTGAGCGTCCTCTTGAAGGCGCCCGCCAACCCCTATTGGCAAGGATACGGCTCAGTCAGAACGCGTCACGTACCCGGCGAGAAGCTGGCGGTTCGCGGCCAAGGTGGCGATCCGGGCATCTATTTCCGTCAGGGTCCGGCGCACCTGGTTTTGGAGTTCCGCACAGGGCCGAAACGTCAAGGTACCGGGATGGGCGCAGGGCAGAAGTCCACGAATAGTTTTAAGTGTCAGGCCTGCGGCGTTGAGCGCGATGATGCGCTCAACGAGCTCGACGTCCGCGTCGTCGTAGACGCGATAGCCGGACGCCTTGCGGGCGGGACGCAGCAGCCCCCGACTTTCATAGTAGCGCAGCATGCGTATGCTCACGCGACACCGACGCGAGATCTCTCCGATCTGCAAATACCCTCCTCGCTGTTGACTCTGACACCACTGTCAGAGTGTATCCTCATGGGACTATTCTGGAAAGACGGAGTCGCGAGGATGCTAAAACTCATGATGTGCGTGAAACGGCGGCCCGATCTTACGCGTCGCGAGTTTGCGGACTATTGGCAAGATCATCATGGGGCGCTGGTGCGGATGCACCAAGACGTCCTTCATATTCGCCGCTATGTGCAAACCCTCACCTTGGACGATGCCCTTACTCAGGAATCGTTGCGCGTGAGCCGAAGCGCACTGAAGGCAGAATTCGATGGTTGCGCGGAGCTATGGTGGGATAGCTTGGCCGATCACTTAGCGACCCGAAAGACACCGCAGGGTGTGGAGGCCTTGCAAGCGCTTATGGTGGATGAACGCCGATTTGTGGATGTCTCTCGATCGCAACTTTGGTACGGTACGGAACGTCTGATTATTCCCGACTAGCTGAACAGCGCAGCAGTCAGGGGGCGTAGACGGCCGCACGAACGCAAGCGTGCCGGGCACGCGCAGCCCTTGACCGCGAGAACGCCGTGGTAGGTTGAAGGAAACAGCAAGACCGCCCCTCCGCATACTCACTGTGTCTTGGGCAAGCAAAGCGCGCGGGCCCGAGGGCCGGAGGCGTCTAGAATAAAAAGCCGCATGGCCGCGACTCGGCGCGGGGCAGCGCCCGCGAGCCCGACGGCACCATGTGCCGGGACGCTAGACTGCTTTGGGTGCAGGTGTCCGAAATAAAACTACACTTTTCGGACAAATGGGCTTGTCATCAGTCCGGAAAACATGTACAAATATCGGACAGGATAAAACCATGTCTGACCTCAAATCTATCATCGCTGCGCAAATCGATACCGCCGACCCAGGCCATGTCTGGGTGCCGACCGACTTTGCACAGCTCGGCAACCGCGACGCCATCGACAAAACCCTGCAACGCATGGTTCAGGCCGGTGATCTGCGCCGCATCGACCGGGGCCTCTACGACAAGCCGACGCTCAACCGGCTGACGAAGCGACCCACTACTCCGGACTATCGTGCCGTGGTCGAGGCCATCGCCCGCCGCGATCAATTGCGTCTACTGGTGGATGGCATGACCGCCGCCAACGATCTCGGTCTGACCGATGCCGTGCCGGCCCGTGTCACCATCCATACCGATGCCCGCCGTCGCGCCATCCAACTCGACAAGCTGACCATCGACTTCAAGCAAACCGCACCCAGCCGTCTCTACTGGGCAGGGCGTCCCGCCATGCGCGTCGTGCAGGCGTTGCATTGGCTGAAAGACACCTTGGTTTCTGATCGCGACCGTATCCTGCGCCGATTGGCTCAAGTGTTGGCCGACCCAACCCATGGTGCCGCGATCGGCCAGGACCTGATCGATGGCTTTGGCGCGATGCCCGCGTGGATGCAAAGCCTGGTTCGCGAACTGCCCGGCTGCGATCCGCGGCTTGCAGCGGCCAAGACATCGCAACCGCGCGGTGGCGTGAAGCAGCCTGTGATCCGCCGCCGCTCAGCCAAACGCCTGGAGGTCACCGGTTGAACCCGTCTTTCCAGGATGTCATTGCCGCCAGCGATGCCGAGCGGCGCGACCTGTTTCTCGGGACCACAGCCCGCTTGGGCACGGCGGTCCAGAATGTCGAAAAAGACTTCGGGGTCTGCTGGACCCTTGATACGCCGTTCAACAGCCTTGCAGTCGGCAGCCCCGTCTGCTGTTCAAAGGGGGTACTTCGCTGTCCGGGGCCTTCGGTCTGATCTCCCGGCTCTCCGAAGACGTCGACATCACGGTCTTCCGGGATGAACTGGGGCAGACGGCCGATGTGGCGGAGCTGACCGTCCTGAGCGGCAAGAGGCGCCGAGCGCGCCTCGACGCCATTCGCACCGCTTGTCAGGCTTACATCGCTGTTAACGATCATGTAAATCCGCGTCTTTCTGACACATAGACGCAGATCTTCTGGACCGGTTAGCGGGTTCCTATGGAGACAAACTGTGACCAACGGCAAATGCGAGTGAGGTGCAGCCATGGGTACTAAGAAACCAGTACCACAGCCATCCAAAAAGACAGAAATTTCCCTCGTTCGCTCTTCGGCGGCGGAATACCTGACGTTTGTCGCCGCCAGCGGGCAAGGCGGTGTGGAGGCCATTTATGCGGATGAAAGCATCTGGCTAACGCAGAAGATGATGGGGGTGCTCTACGACGTGAACGTGCGTACGGTGAATGAGCACCTGAAGAAACTCTTTGCCGACAGCGAACTTGAGGAGGATTCAGTTATCCGGAAATTCCGGATAACTGCCTCCGATGGCAAGAACTACAAGACCTTGCACTACAAGCTGCCCGCCATCATCGCTGTAGGCTACAAGGTCAATTCAGAGCGCGCGGTGCAGTTCCGCAAGTGGGCCACGGGCGTCATCGAGCAGTTCACCATCAAGGCCTACGTGATGGATGACGAGCGGATCAAGGCCGGCGGTTCCGTGCTCACTGAGCGGTATTTTGAGGAGCAGTTGCAGCGCATCCGCGAGATTCGTCTCTCGGAGCGCAAGTTCTATCAGAAGATCACCGACATCTACGCCACAGCTATTGATTACGACGTGACGGCGCAAGCCACCAAGCGTTTTTTTGCCACGGTGCAAAACAAGCTGCACTGGGCCATCCACGGACAGACGGCGGCCGAGGTCATCTACCACCGCGCCGATGCTGAGAAGGCAAACATGGGGCTGACCTCATGGAAGGATACGCCTGCGGGCAAGATTCAGAGATTCGATGTGGTGGTGGCCAAGAACTATCTGACCGAGGTTGAGATGGCGCAACTCTCCCGCCTGGTCAACGCGTATCTGGATGTGGCCGAGGACATGGCGCAGCGCAAGATCCCCATGACTATGCGGGATTGGGAAACTCGCCTGAACCGCTTCATCGAGGCCGCCGACCGGGAGGTTTTGCAGGACGCAGGCAAGGTGTCGGCGGAAATCGCCAAGGCCCACGCCGAAAGCGAATTCGAGAAAT
>JAJYHM010000067.1 GCA_021784755.1 Pseudomonadota bacterium | reverse complement strand
GGAGGTCGTCTTCCCGTATAATGCGCGCCGCCATGACCCTTGATGCCTTCGATTACGATCTCCCGCCCGAGCTGATCGCGCAAGCCCCGGTCTCGCCGCGTAGCGCAAGCCGGCTCATGGTGCTCGACCCCTCGGATGGCGGGGTGACGGGCCGCCGCTTCGCCGATCTCGGCGATTACCTACGGCCAGGCGACCTCTTGGTCTTCAACGACACCCGTGTAGTGCCGGCGCGTTTCTTCGGACAACGGGCCACGGGCGGCCGGGTGGAGCTTCTGCTCGAGCGCTTTCTGGACGACGCCGGGCGCGCCCATGTGGCCCTGCGGGCGAGCAAGTCGCCGCGCGTAGGCGAGGTGCTCGCGCTCGAAGGGGGTCTCAAGGCCACCGTGTTGGGCCGCGCCGATGAGCTGACCGAGGTCGTCTTCAGCGGTTCGGGCGATCTCATGGGCTTGATCGAGCGCGTAGGCCACGTCCCTTTGCCGCCCTACATCGCGCGGGCCGATAACGAGGAGGATCGGGTCCGCTATCAAACCGTGTATGCGCGCGCCCCCGGGGCGGTCGCCGCCCCCACGGCCGGTCTTCATTTTGATGAGCTCTTGCTCAAGCGCCTGGCCCGCCAGGGCGTGGAGAGCGCCTATGTGACGCTCCACGTAGGCGCCGGCACCTTCCGTCCGGTGCGTCCCGAGACCCTTGCGCAGGGGCGGTTGCACCCCGAAAGGATTGCCGTGTCCGCCTCGTGTGTGGCGGCGGTGGAGGCGGCGCATTCGCGCGGCGGGAGGGTGATCGCGGTGGGCACGACGACTGCACGCGCCCTGGAGGCCGCGGCCGCCACCGGCAAACTCGAACCCTATGTCGGGGACACGGACCTTTTTATTCGTCCAGGTTATGGGTTTCGGGTGGCTGAAGGATTGATAACCAACTTCCATTTGCCGGGCTCCACGCTTTTGATGCTGGTCTGCGCATTTGCGGGCTATGACTGTGTCATGGGCGCCTACCGGAGGGCGGTCACGGAGCGCTATCGGTTCTTCAGCTACGGCGATGCGATGCTCTTGTGGCGCGCGTGGAATGGGGAGGGAGGCGAGTCAATTCATGGGCGACCGAAGGTCTGAGAGACCTTTGGTCGATGGCATTGAAGCCCAGTCCGGTTGATGCTGGACTCCTGTTGGGATAACGAAAATAACGAAATTGCCGAACACTATTCTTGTCGTCGATCCAGCCAGGGGGGGCAGTTTCGATCGGATTACTAAAGTCCTCACGCGTCTGGGTCTGGCCTCGTACCGGGCTTGTAGGGCTAAAGACGCCTTGGGTTACCTCATCGCGCGCGCCCAAGCACCCCCCGCCGTCGTCGTGATCACCAATGAAACACCACGCCCCTGCGCTGTCGCCGAAGACATCCTCCGGACCGCCCCTTGCACTCATGTCGTGTTTGTGGCCGATCCGGCCCGCGCCGACAAACTGGCCGCCAGTCTCTCTCAAAGTCCGATATCGAAGAGTACGCGCTGGGTCGTAAGCCCCCCTGACGAAGAACGGATGGGGGAGGTGCTGGCGTGCGCCCTAGCTGCGGCGCGTGCTCACTGGATCAAGGCGCGGGGTCAGGGCGCGGTAAGCCACCAAGCGGCCGCCGCCTTCGCGCTTGCAGACAAATGGCCGCTGATGGCGTGGTCGGCTGCGGCCTCTGGGGCGATCGACTATTTCAATACGGAATGGGGATCGATCCTCGGAATCTCTTGCGACGAGCTCGCGCGCCATGGTTGGATCGCCTTCGCGCATGATGTTGATCGTCCGCGCGTCCAGATCGCCTGGGAGCAGGCCTTGACCGAAGGGGGGCGCTTTACCGTGGAGGCGCGCCTGCGATCCTCCGACGGCCGATGGCTGTGGTGCCAACTGGAGGCCAGCCAGGGACAGGCCCCAGAGGATGATGGGCGCTGGTATGGAAGCTGTTTCGTTCTGCGTGCCTCGCGCAGCGTGGAGCAGGTGTGGCCATTTGTGAGCGAAGTGGCGCGCCAAGTCACGGAGAACCTTGATTACGAGGCGACCCTCACCAACCTCGCACAGGCGGTCGTACCGACTTTTGCCGACTGGTGCGCCGTCGACGTGATCAACGAAAACGGTGTCCTCGAACGCGTGAGCCTTGCCCACGAAAACCCTGAGCTCGTGCGCGAGATCATGAAGAGGAGGTCCGGTGGGGCGATCGGGCAATTGACAGCGGAGGATGTCGCGCGCACGGGCGAGCCGCAGCTCGTTACACATTTGGACCAGTCCTTGATTGATACGCTGGTACCCGATCCGTCATCCCGAGCCTTTTTCCGGTCGCTTGGGCTACGCTCGTTTCTGCGCCTGCCGCTCAAGGCGCGCGGTCGCACGGTAGGCGTCATCACCTTTGTATTGTCGGGTCCCGGCACCCGTCTCTACGCCGAGGAGGATCTCCTGCTCGCTGCCCGCATCGCCCAGCAAGGCGCGATCGCTGTGGAAAACGCGCGGCTCTATCGCCGGGCGCGCGCCGAGGTCGAGGAGCGCCGCCGCGCCGAGCGGGCGCTTGCCATGAGCGAGGAGCGCTACCGATCCCTCGTGGAGGCCTCCGCGCAGATCGTGTGGAGTCTCGATGTCTCGGGTTGCGCCGGCGACGATATGGCGGGATGGTGCGCGTTCACGGGCCAGTCCTGCGAGGACGTGGCAGGCTATGGCTGGATGGCCGCCTTGGGTCGGCTTGATCGCGAGGCCGTGCGCGAGCGCTTCGTGGATCCGGGGGTGGGTCATGGCCCTATCGTGCGCGAGGGGGATCTGGCGGCGGCGGTCGGTGGCTATCGACGCGTGATGTTACGTATTGTGCCCCTTTTCGGCGACGATGGGCACCTGCGCGAATGGGTTGCGGCCGCGACGGATGTCACCCGCGAGAAGACCGCGAGCGAGCTTTTGGCGCGCGAGAAGGAACGCTTGGCGGTGACCCTCAATAGCCTCGGGGAGGCGGTCATTACGATCGACACCGAAGGTCGTGTCGCACTCTTTAATCGGGTGGCGCAGGACCTGACCGGCTGGTCCGAGAGTGAGGCCTTGGGGCAGTCGGTCGACGCGGTCTTGCATCTGCGGGAGGCGCGCTCGCGTATCCATCGCGAGCACGTCGCCCAGCGTCTGCTCGACATACAGGGGCAAGAGGAATCCTGTGAGCGCTTCCTTCTTCAGGCGCGTGATGGGGGCGAACGGCTTGTCGTGTGCACGGCGGCGCCAATTCGCGACCCCGGCGGTCAGCTAGCGGGTGCGGTGGCCGTATTCCGCGACATCACAGCCCAGCAAAAGCTCGAGGAAGACTTCTTGAAGGCGCAGAAACTCGAGTCCGTGGGGGTGCTGGCCGGCGGCATTGCGCATGATTTCAACAATATCCTGACCGCCGTGATCGGGAATATCGCGCTTGCCAAGATGCAGGCGCCAAGCGCGGGTTGCGTCGAGCAGACCTTGGACGAGGCCGAAAAGGCCGCGTGGCGGGCGCGCGGACTCACTCAGCAGCTTTTGACCTTCGCGCGCGGCGGTGCGCCCGTGAAGCGCGAGGCCTCGCTTGGGGATCTGCTGCGCGATGCTGTGCCCTGCGCGCTTGCAGGCTCGGAGGCAAAGTGCGGCGTATCCGTCGCAGATGACCTCTGGGGGCTTGCCTTCGACCCGGAACAATTGCGCCAGGCAGTCACCAATCTTGTGCAAAACGCCACACAGGCTATGCCTTCGGGTGGTCTTGTCTCGATTGAAGTGGGCAATGCCTGGGTCGCGCCCGGGGATCCGCAAGCGCTGCGCCCGGGACGCTATGTGTGCATCATCATAGCCGATGCCGGCATCGGTATTCCGGCGTCGCATCTCGATAAGATCTTCGATCCCTACTTTACGACCAAGGAAGGCCGCAGCGGGCTTGGGCTTGCGACGACCTATTCCATCATACGGCGCCACGAGGGCGCGATCCGGGTGGAGTCCGAGGAGGGGCGGGGTACGCGATTCAAGATCTATCTGCCGGCTGCAGAGGCCGCAGGGCCTTCCGCGCCGGCTCTGGCGCGGAAGGCGCGTCGAGGGCGCATGCTGGTGGTGGACCGCGACGAAGCGCTTTTGCGATGGCTTGCGATGCTCCTCGACCATTTGGGTTACCAGGTGTCGACGGCGCGCGATGGCAGGCGGGCTGTGGAGGTCTATGTCGAGGCGATCGGTGAAGGCGATCCGTTCACGGCCGTGATCCTGGACCTTGCGATAGCGGCCGGTGCCGGGGGCGAGGAGTGTCTGCGGCAACTGCGCACGCTCGACCCGAGTGTGCGGGCGATTGCCGCAAGCGGACATGCCAAAGACCCGATCATGGCAGATTTTACGCGCTTTGGGTTTTGCGGTGCCATTGCCAGGCCCTGTCAGCTGCGTGAACTCGAAGAGGTGATCGGCGGCGTGCTTGTGGAAAACAGCGAGCGTTTGCGCTAGCGTACACGCATGTCTCTTGTCCCTTTCGTCGAGCTGGGCCGCGACGGGCGTGCCCGCGCGTGCCGTTTATCGCTTGCCCATGGCGTAGTCGCGACCCCGTCTTTCATGCCCGTCGGAACCTATGGCGCGGTGAAGGGCATGAGTCCCGCCGAAGTAGCGGCCACCGGGGCCTCCGTGGTCCTCGGCAACACCTTCCATCTCATGGAAAGACCGGGCCTTGCGGTGATCGAGGCGCATGGCGGCCTGCACGGCTTCATGGACTGGGCGGGACCCATCCTGACGGATTCGGGCGGGTTCCAGGTCTTCAGTCTCGCGGCCCTGCGGCGTGTGAGCGAGCACGGGGTCGCTTTTCGTTCGCCGCGTGACGGTCGCCCCTTGGTGCTCACCCCGGAGCTTGCGATGCAGGCGCAAGCCACCTTGCGCTCGGATGTGGCGATGGTGTTCGATGAGTGCACGCCCCATCCAGCGACTCTGAGCGAGGCGCGCGCGAGCATGGAGCTGTCCTTGCGTTGGGCCGAGCGCAGCCGCGCGGCCTATACGGGTCCGGGCGCGCTTTTTGGGATCGTCCAAGGCGGACTTTACGAAGACCTGCGCGGGGCGTCAGCCGAGGGGCTCACGCGCATCGGGTTCGACGGCTATGCCTTGGGCGGCCTTTCGGTGGGCGAGTCGAAGGCCGACATGTACCGGCTGGTCACGCACTGCGCGCCGCTCCTGCCGACCGATAGGCCCCGTTACCTCATGGGCGTGGGGACACCCGAGGATATCGTGACTGCGGTGAGCGCCGGCATCGACCTCTTCGATTGCGTGTTGCCGACGCGCAACGCCCGCAACGGCTGGCTTTTCACGCGGAGCGGGGTGGTGAAGATCCGCAACAGCGGCTACGCGCGCGATTTGGGTCCCATCGACCCCGACTGTCGCTGCTATGCCTGTACCCGTACGACGCGCAGTTATCTCCACCACCTCCAGCGCTCGGGCGAGATGCTTGGGGCACGACTGGCTACACTCCATAATCTGACCTATTACGGGGATCTGATGGCAGGGCTACGCACAGCCATTTTGGCCGGAACGCTGGAGGAATTCGTCGATTCGTTCTATCGTACGCGCCATAAGCGCCCGCCGCGCACCCTCGGGGAGCTCCCCGAGGACTGTAGGGCGGATCCCATAACCGTCGTTTAAAGGGAAATCATGGTACATATTATTAGCAATGCGTGGGCCGCTGCGCCGGCCGCGGGCGCGCCCCCGGAGGGATCGGTCCTGGTGCAGATCCTGCCCTTCGTGGTGATCGCGGTTTTGATGTATGTGCTGATCCTACGGCCCCAAAGCAAACGCGCCCGTGAACAGCGCGCCATGCTCGCCGCTCTCGCGCCAGGCGACGAGGTGGTTGCAGCCGGCGGTCTGCTCGGGCGCCTGACCGAGGTCGGTCCCCAATATTCGATGGTCGAGGTCGCCTCCGGGGTCGTGGTGAAGATCCAGACCTCGAGCGTGCAGCTTGTGCTACCCAAGGATACGATCGGGAAGGCGCGTTAGACTGATGAATCAGTACCCTTGGTGGAAGAACGCGTTCATCGGGCTTGTCGTCCTATTGGGCCTGATCTATGCCCTCCCGAACCTTTACGGCGACAATCCGGCGGTTGAGATCAGGGCCGCGCATGGTGCTACGGTCAATCACGCGACCGTGGTCCAGGTTCAGCAGATGCTGGCGGGTGCGCAGTTGCCCTATAAGCGCATAAGCCGCGTCGGAAAAGGGGTGCAGGTGCGCTTCGCGCGCGCCGGCGTGCAGCTGCGCGCCCGTGACTTGATCAGCCAGAAGCTCGGGCCCGGTTTCCAGACTGCGCTTGCGCTCGCGCCGGCGGACCCCGCATGGCTGCGGGCGCTGGGCGCGCGTCCCATGTATCTGGGCCTGGATCTGCGCGGTGGGGTCCATTTCCTTTTGAAGGTCGACATGCACACGGCCTTGCGCAAGGCGCTCGTGGAAGACGCGCGGGCCTTACGCAAGGCGTTGCGGCGCCACCATATCCGCTACCGGGAGGCACGGCTCGACCGGGCCGGGATGATCCACCTGCGATTTCGCCATCAGGCCCAGGTTCATGAGGCGCAGAGCCTCATGGCGCAGCGTTTCACGGATCTTTCCGTCACATCGGCGCCGGACCACGGCCTGCACGCAGTCCTCACACGCGCGGCGATCCTCGACAAGAGACATTACGCCCTCGAACAGAACCTCACGGCTTTGCGCCGACGCGTGAACGAACTGGGTGTGGCGGCCCCGGTGATTCAGCAGGAGGGCCATTCGCGCATCGTGGTGGAGTTGCCCGGTGTCGAGGATATCGCGCGGGCCAAGGAGATCCTGGGTCGCACGGCCACGCTCGAGATCCACATGGTCGACGGGAAAGACAGTGTCGCCCGTGCCGTGTCGAGCGGGCCGCCGCCCGGCACGCGCGTCTACCACGACAGACGCGGTCAGCCGATCCTGCTCTATCGCCGCGTCCTGTATTCGGGTGACGACATCACCAATGCCTCCACCGGCGTCGATCCGCAGAGCGGACAACCGGTGGTGAACATCACCCTGAACGGGCGGGGCGCGGCAGTCAATGCCCGCGTCACGCGCCGCAGTGTGGGTCAGCGCATGGCGGTCGTCTACGTGGAGGTGCAGTCGCACCTGAAGCGTAATGATCAGGGGGTACCGGTGCGCGGGCCCGATGGCAGGCGGGTGCGTGTGACGCGCAAGATCGAGCAGGTGATCACCGCGCCCGTGATCCGCGAGGCCTTGGGGGGGAATTTCCAGATCACGGGTATAGGCAGTATCCGGCAGGCCCGTAATCTCGCGCTGCTCCTGCGGGCCGGCGCGCTTGCCGCCCCGGTCAGTATCATCGCCGAACGGACCGTGGGGCCGAGCCTCGGCGCCGCCAATATCGCGCGCGGTTTCTATGCGACGCTGATTGGGTTTCTCGCTATCGCGGTGTTCATGGCGATCTACTACCGCGTGTTCGGCTTCCTGGCCGCCGTGGCGCTGGCCAGCAACGTCGTGCTGCTGGTCGCCGTGCTGTCGATCCTGCAGGCAACGCTCACCTTGCCCGGTATAGCCGGTATTGCGCTGACCGTGGGCATGGCGATCGACGCCAATGTCCTCATCTTCGAGCGTATACGTGAGGAGTTGCGCAACAAGAATACGCCGCAGGCGGCGATCGCGACGGGATTTGAGCGGGCCATGGGGACTATCGTGGACTCGAACATGACCACGCTCATAGCCGGGCTTGCGCTCTTTTGGTTGGGATCGGGCTCGGTGCGCGGTTTTGCCATCACCTTGTGTCTCGGCATCCTGACCTCGCTCTTTAGCGCCATCCTGGTCACCCGGGCGCTTGTCAATGCAGTCTACGGACGTCGCCGTCGTTTGGCGCACTTAGGGATCTAATGGAATTCTTTCGCATAAGCCGCGACCTGCCCTTCATGCGTTACGCGCGCACGACGGTGTTCTTGTCGCTCGTCCTTTTCGCAATCGCGGTCGCTGCGCTCGTGACCCGCGGACTGAACCTGAACGTCGATTTCACGGGTGGCACCGTGATCGAGGTGCAGTTTCCGAAACCCACCTCACCTTCGGCCATCCGCCGGCTGCTGGTCGCCAATCGCTATACGCACGCACGCGTGGAGAATTACGGGACCGCGAGCAAGGTGTTGATTCGGCTACCCACGGAGGCGACCAAGAGCAAGGCCCTGGCGGTCTCGGTACTGCGCCTCATTGCGGCTCATGACCCGGGGGCAAGCCTGCGCAGCGTCGAGTATGTGGGCCCTGAGGTTGGCTCGGAGCTCGCCGATCAAGGCGCCTTGGCGCTTCTGTTCGTTGCTCTCGGCATCACGATCTACCTGACATTGCGGTTCGAGTGGCGTTTCGCGGTCGGCGCCATCATAGCGACTATCCACGATGTCGTGATCGTGCTGGGCGTATTCGCGCTTTTCCATGTGAGCTTCTCGTTGACCGTCTTGGCGGCGGTGCTCGCGGTCTTGGGTTACTCCGTGAACGATACCGTGGTGGTGTTCGATAGGATCCGCGAGAACTTCCGGCGCATGCGTACCGGCACGACCGGCGAGATCATCGATAGCGCCATCACGCGTACGCTCTCGCGCACGATCATGACTCACCTTCTTACGCAGATGATGGTGTTGTCGATGCTGTTTCTGGGGGGGCCGGTCTTGTTTGGCTTCGCCCTGGCTATGACCGTGGGCATCGTCGTCGGCACCTATGGCTCGGTGCTCGTGGCGAGCCCCATCGTCATGTGGCTTGGTCTTACGCGCGAGGATCTTGTGCCACGCAAGAGTGCGGCCGCCGAGCGTCCTTGAGGCCCCCGCCGGTCTCGCCCCACGGTCGGCCCATCGGGCTTCGGTTGGCGCGGCGGTCTCGTCTGTGGTATTGAGTCCCTACCCCTTGAGGTGCAGGAGGTAGCGTTATGGACTTTTCCTACTGGACGCATACCGGACCCGCGGCATCCGCCGTGGTGGCGGCCTGGCTCGTTCTTTATCTGGGTCGGCCGAGTTTCCATAAAGGGGCGCGGGCGCTGGCGCGTGTCATGCGCCATCCTCTGAAGCTTGGCGAGCGCTTCCTGCGCGCCGGGGCAGCTGACATCCGCAGGCGCAACGGAGCGCTGTTGCAGGCGCAGGCGCGCGCCGAGGCGACTCTTGCGATCGAACGGGAATGGGCGCGTCTCGACGAAGTGGTGCGGCGCGATGTGCAGGGTTTCCCGGCTCTGCAGGAGACGCTGCTGCGTCAGATCGAGCAGTGGGAGGTGGAGTTCGCGCGCTCCGCGGAGATCCCCGAGCCCTCGCCGGAATGGACCAAGGCGGTGTCCACGGTCGCCCGTTTGAAGACGGGCGACGATGGCGTGAGCGAACGTCTTCAGGCCGGATTTCAGGCCTTCGTGCAGAAGGCGCAGGATCAGGCCTTGCGCGAGCGGCGCAAGGTGGTGGCCGAGCGTCACCGGCAGCTCGGTCGTGCCCAACAGATGTGGCAGGTGGTCGCGCGCAGCCTTGAGCGTGTCAACAATCGGCTGGCGCGCGTGGCCGAGTCTGCGTTCACCATTCATGAGGCGGTGGAGCGCTATGAGGGCCTCTGCGCGCGGGCGCCGGTCTTCGATCGCGCGCTGGTCGCCTCGGCCGCCTCGCGGCTTTTGGTGGCGGGCTTCGTCCTGGTCGTGGCGGCCGGTGGCGCATTCATGAATGCCCATCTCATGGAGGTTCCTTTGCGGTGGCTTGGTGTCGGGCGCGGTTTGGCGGTGGCCGGCCACCCGGCCTCCGAGATGGCTGCTGCCATTCTGATTGCCATCGAGGTGGTGGCGGGCATCGTGCTGTTCGATGCCCTCGACGTGACTCATCTCTTTGGCGTGGTGGCGGTTTTGTCGAAACGCGCGCGGCGCCGGGCGGCGGGCGGGGCGCTCAGCGTGCTCGTGATGCTGGCGGCCTTGCAGGCGCTGCTCGCCTTTGTACGCCAGAACGTCGTGCAGGTCGTCCCTATGGTCAAGGGGGTGCCGGCGCCCGATCTCCCCTTATGGCAGACCGCGGCCGAGGTGCTCCTCGCCTTTGTGCTGCCTAGCCTCATGGCCTTGGTGGCGATCCCATTGGAGGCCTTTGTTTTTTCGCTGCGTGCCGTCATGGGCGTCATCGTCGAGGGCCTGGTGCGCACACTGGCCTTTAGTCTGCGGCTTGTCGAACGCACGCTCGCCGGCGTGATCGATTCCCTGAGCGCCTTGTACGACCTCTTCATCCTGCCGCCTTTGTTGCTGGAGCGCGCCTTTCAGTACGGGGCCCACCTGTCCTCCGAGCGCCGGCGCGGCGCGTCCCAGAACCACTGAGGCGCAGGCCCCGGCCGCATGCCCAAGACGTGAGGGCAGAGTCGGCGCTGGGCCATCCGGCAGCTTCGACCGCGCACCTTCGGGCTTGATATCGATCAAAAAATGTATACCCCCAAAGAGATACGCTCGTGCCTCATCTTCGGTACATGCAACTCAACACGGTGTATTCTCTATGGAACAGTTATTGGCGTGGACGGACGAACTCAGTGTCGGGATTGAGGAGATCGACAGGCAGCACATGGAGCTGGTGGCGCTCTTGAACGAGCTCCATGTGGCGATCACGGAACATCGGGCGTCGAGCGCCTGTCTGGCGATCCTCAATAAGTTGATCGAATACACGCGCGTGCACTTTACGGTGGAGGAGAGCCTGTTCCGTATCCTGGATTATCCGGGCTACGGTCCCCACAGGCAGGAGCACGAGAAATTGATCGAGCAGATCGTGGGGTTTCAGCAGAAGCTCAAAAACGAGAACGGCAATGTCACGTTCGAACTCTTGCATTTCCTACGCGGGTGGCTCACCCACCATATCCTTGGGACCGATAAGGCCTATGTGCCCTTCCTGCTCTCCAAGGGCGTCAACCGCAAGCTGTCGTCGAAGATCTTCTGGAAGTTCTGGTAAGGGGCTTCGGCCGGGTGCCCGGCCGTCCAGAATGCGGGACGGGGACGGTCGCGTCTTGTCACGTGGTCGCGTTTGCCCCGCCTTGCGCATCCCGCTAGAGTGGGGACGGCGTGACACAGGGATGAGTGGGGGCGGGTATGGGCGGGGGGCGGTGGTTACAGATCCAGGGCGATCCGTCGGTGCGCCACTTCGTGTTCGAGCAGCGACGCGTCGAGAACGCCTTCGATCGGGAGCTCGACCGGGTCTTGGCGCGCGTGCGGGTGCTGCTGACTTCGCGCGGCGTGTTCCACGTGAAGATACACTTCTCCACGGGCCAGGTAACCCTCTGGTTTCTGCGGGACCCCTTCACGTACCGCGTCCATCTCATGGACGAGTTCCTGTCGCCTGCGATCTGCAGGCTCTATCCTGTGATCCCTTACCCGGGCCTATCGGCCGCGGTGCCGAGGGCTTCGGTGGACGCCATTCTGGCGCAGTTCAAACGGCTGCGGTTCCAGGATCCCCAGGTCTATCTGCGTGCCGCGTCCCTCAACATCATGAGCGGGGCCGTGGGTCTGCGTTTCTCGTGCGACGGTTCGCATTATCTGGACTTCGCGGAGTTTCTGGCGCGATCCGAGGAGATCTGAGGGGACTTTGCCCGGATGCGGGCCTGGGGGTCTTACAGGCCGGGCGGGGCGTGCGGTTATGCATGGCGCCTGCAGATCGGGTATCCTTAGGGGCTTATTACACCGACCGCCGCCAGATAAGAGGAACCGGATGTTTAGCGAAAAGAGTTTGAAGGACATCGACCGCCCCTTGTGGGATGCGATGACCAAGGAGCGGACCCGCCAGGAAGATCATCTCGAGTTGATCGCCTCCGAGAACTACGCGAGCCCCCAGGTGATGGCGGCCCAAGGGTCGTGCCTCACAAACAAGTACGCGGAGGGCTACCCCGGGAAGCGCTATTACGGCGGCTGCGAATTCGTGGATCAGGTCGAGACCCTGGCCATGGAGCGGGCGCGCGCGCTGTTCGGGGTCCAATATGTCAACGTACAGCCGCATTCGGGTTCGCAGGCCAATGCCGCGACCTATCTGGCGCTCATCAACCCGGGGGATACGATCCTGGGCATGAGTCTTGCGCACGGTGGTCATCTGACCCATGGCGCCAAGGTCAACTTCTCGGGGCGCCTCTTCCATGCCGTGAGCTATGGCGTCGACCCCACGACCGGGCTCATCGATTACGACGAGATCGCGCGGCTTGCCCGCGAGCATAAGCCCCGCGTCATCGTGGGCGGCTTCTCGGCCTATTCGCGCATCATAGACTGGACGCGGTTTCGCCAGATCGCAGACGAGGTGGGCGCCTATCTCTTCGTCGACATGGCGCACGTCGCGGGTCTCGTTGCCGCCGGTCTTTACCCGAGCCCCGTGGGCATCGCCGACGTCACCACGTCGACCACCCACAAGACCCTGCGCGGGCCGCGCGGGGGTCTGATCCTGGCGCGCCCGAACCCGGAGATCGAGAAACGGCTGAACAGCCTGATCTTCCCGGGCACCCAGGGTGGCCCGCTCATGCATGTGATCGCCGCCAAGGCGGTTGCCTTCGCAGAGGCCCTGACCCCGGAGTTCCAGACCTATCAGCAGCAGGTCGTGAAGAATGCCCAGGTGATGGCCGACACCCTGATGAGTCGCGGATTCAAGGTAGTCTCCGGCGGTACCGACAACCACTTGATGCTGGTCGACCTGATAGAGCGTCCGGTGACCGGTAAGGAGGCCGAGGAGGCCTTGGGGCGCGCCCACATCACGGTCAACAAGAACGCCGTGCCAAACGATCCCCGCTCGCCTTTCGTGACCAGCGGTATCCGTCTTGGCACCCCCGCGATCACCACTCGCGGCCTAGGCGAGCGCGAGACACGGGCCCTGGCGGGCTTCGTGTGCGACATCCTTGAGCGGCCGAGCGATGAGGGCGTGACCGAGCGCGTGCGCCGCGAGGTCTCGGATCTCTGTGCGCGCTTCCCGGTCTATGGCGCGGGCATCGTGATCTAAGGCCATGCGCTGCCCCTTCTGTTTTGCTGAAGACACCCGAGTGATCGACTCGCGTCTTGCTGACGAGGGGGATGCCGTGCGCAGACGCCGCGAGTGTCTGGCCTGTCGCGAGCGCTTCACGACCTTTGAGCACGCTGAGCTTAGGCTGCCGCAGATTATCAAGAGCGATGGCCGCCGCGAGCCCTTCGCGGAGCCCAAGTTGCGTGCCGGCTTGCAGCGCGCCCTCCAGAAACGGCCGGTCGATGCCGCCCAGGTCGATGCCGTGGTCGCCTTCGTGCGGCGTTCGCTCATGGCAAGCGGTGAGCGCGAGGTGGCGAGCCGCCAGATCGGGGAGTGGGTGATGGAGCAGCTGCGCGCGCTCGACAAGGTCGCCTACGTGCGCTTCGCCTCGGTCTATCACAGCTTTCAGGATCTCAATGCCTTCCGCAAGGAGATGGAGCGGCTGGAAGACCAGGAGATCACGGATCTCACGTCCAAGCCGTGAGCGCGGTTCAAGATAGCGTCCATATGGCGCGCGCCCTGGAACTGGCGCGCGGCGGGATGGCGACCACCGCCCCCAACCCACGCGTAGGCTGCGTCATCGTCCGCGACGGCCGGGTGGTGGGGGAGGGCTTCCATGTGCGGCCCGGCGAGCCGCATGCGGAACGCTTGGCCTTGCAGCAGGCGGGCCCATCGGCGCGTGGGGCGACCGCTTATGTGACCCTCGAACCCTGTTGTCATACCGGTCGGACCCCGCCCTGCACGGACGCCTTGCTCGCCTCCGGGGTGGCGCGCGTGGTGGCGGCCATGGAGGACCCGGACCCACGCGTGGCCGGTGGCGGGCTGGCCCGGCTGCGCGCAAGCGGGGTTGCGGTCGAGGCGGGCCTCATGGCCTCCGAGGCCGCCCGGCTGAACCGCGGCTTCGTGTCGCGCGTTACGCGCGGCCGCCCGTTCACGATAGCCAAGGTCGGGGTCTCGCTCGACGGACGCACCGCCCTTTTAAGCGGCGAGAGCCAGTGGATCACAGGACCCGAGGCGCGCGCCGATGTTCAGCGGCTGCGGGCCGTGTCGGGGGCCGTGCTGACGGGGGCAGGCACCGTGCGCGCGGACGATCCGAGGCTCACGGTGCACGCCGGCTGCCCGCGTCAGCCCTTGCGGGTCATCGTCGCCTCGCATCTGGCGCTACCGCCCACCTCCCACATCTTCTCGCAAGGCGTGGGCGCTGTGGTCCTGACCGCGGTCGACGGCCCCGAGGGCGATGCGCTACGCGCGGCGGGGGCCGAAGTCGTGGCCGTGGGCGGCAAGCCCGGTCGCGTCGATCTCGCCGCCGCCCTGGCGTACTTGGCCGCGCGCGGCGTCAATGACCTCCTGGTGGAGGCCGGGCCGACACTGCTGGCAAGTCTCCTCGAGGCGCGGCTCATCGACGAACTCGTGGTCTACATGGCGCCCAAGCTCTTGGGTCACGGTCGCCCGCTCGCCGACTTCGCGCTCGCCGCGCTTTCCGAGGCCTCTGTCTGGCGCTATGATGAGGCGCGACGCGTAGGCGATGATCTGCGTCTCACATTGACGCCGAGGACCTAGAAGGGCGCGGCCGGACCGCAGTCGCCTGGGCGCGAGAGGGTCTCATGTTCACAGGATTAATCCAGAGCTTAGGCGAAGTGGCGCGGCGTAGCGCGCGCGGCACGGGTGCCAGGCTTACCATCGTCGCCCCCGAACTGGCGCGTGCGCCTTGGACGCTTGGGGAAAGCATAGCGGTCAACGGTGTGTGCCTCACACTCATCGAAGGCGTGGGGGCGGAGTTTTCCGCAGACTTGTCGGCCGAGACCCTCGCGCGCACCGCCTTGGGCGGCTTGCGGCCCGGGCATCCGGTCAATCTCGAACGCGCCCTGAAGATGGGCGAACCTCTCGGCGGCCACTTGGTGTCGGGTCATGTCGATGGCGTGGCCAGCGTTGTGCGCCTCGAGCGCGATGGCGAGGGGCGCAGGCTTATGATCGAGATTCCCCATGAGTTGACCCGCTACGTGGCACGCAAGGGGTCCTTGTGCGTGGACGGAGTGAGTCTCACGGTAAACGGCATAGAAGGCGCGCAGGTCCACTTCGCGATCGTGCCGCACACCCTGTCGGCGACCACGCTCGGGGCCCTTGCCGCCGGTGACGCGGTCAATATCGAGGTGGATTTGATCGCGCGTTACCTCGAGCGGCTGACATACCCCGCCTAGCGGACCACGGTGAATCGCGTCTGCGCGCGCGCGATGAGCAATGGTGCGCCCTGGCCCCAACGCGCGTAGAGCAGGCTCACGATCTGGTAGCGCCCTGGCGGCGTCTGCGCCGGGATCGGTAGAGTCACGCGCGCCTTGTAAACCCCGCTTGCCGTGAGTTCGTGGCCGATGAAGGCGCGGTGATCGGCGACCAGCCGGCCATGGGCATAGAAGTCCCGGATCTCGACGATCCGCAAGGGCCCGGGCCCGCGCCGCACGATGAGCGTCTTGTCGAGCGTAAGCGACCCGCAGGGCCGGCCGCGCTTAGGCTTTGCCGTCACCTGGTAACGCAAGACCCGCACGTGTTCGGCGTCGAGGTCGCCCAAACGACGCACGCGCGCATAGGCCGTCGACCATGCCGTGCCGACGCGGCAGGCGGCGGTCTGCGCGGGCTTCGAAGGCGGGGGGAGCCGGACGCAGCCGGCCAGTGCTAGGGCGAGACTAACCGCCCCAAGCGTGCGCCAGCGCGGCATAAGCTCCTGGTCTCACAACGACGTTGGCGGTCTTGGGGTGGGCCTTGCGTTTGGGCGTCGCCCTGACCGTCGAGGCCCGCGGGTGCTTGCCGGGGGCGCGCATGACGCCATGGGCCATGTGTGTGACCTCGTGGGCGATGTGGGCGACGGGGTTCAAGGCTTCACGGCGATGTGGCCACGCGAGTTTCAGGCCGAGCAGCGTGAGGGCCATGATGAGCACGAGCACGATGCCTGCGCGTGCGCGTCCACTTATCGGCCGCCCCCAGCCCGGGCGCTCATTGAATGCCGGCAACATGGGGTTGATGGACGGTTCCTCGAAGAGGTCCGACAGTTCCGCGGCGGCCAGTGCCAGATCCTCGCCCACCCAGGTTTCGGTCTTGGGCCGGTCTCCAGACTCCTCGGTCGAGGGGGCTTGGGGCGGCGCCAGGTTCACCGGTGCCGGTGCTTCGACCTCGGCGGTGCTGGCCGCTACGCTGGCCGGTGCGAGGCTTGCGGTCAGGGCCATGCGTAAGGCGCGGGCTGTGGCATAGCGGCCGAGCAGGGCGCCGCGCGCGATATCGGCGAGCGGCCCGGTCTCGGCCCCCAAGAGTTCTTGCATGAGGCGCCCGACTGCGCGGACGTCGTCGGCCGGCATGGGTGGCGACTCTCCGAGGCTCGTCTGGCGGAAATCCAGGAGCTTGACGCGTTGATCGGTGGTGAGGAAGACATTGTCGGCGCGGATCGCCCCATGGGCGAGGCCTTGTCCGTGGGCCGCTTCCAACGCACTCAAGGCCTCTTGCATCCATTTCTGCACATGGGGTTCGGGGAGTGGGCCCACGCGCTCGCGCCGCGCCTTCAAGGTCTCGCCGACCAGGTATTCCAGGATCAGGACCGGGGGCTCCGACCAGAGGCCGTGCAGGGTCACGATGTTCGGGTGGCTAAAGCGCGCCAGAACCCGCCCTTCGGCAATGACCGAGATCGCGCCGCGTGGTGCGGTCTTCAAGGCTACCGGCCGATCGAGGCTCAGGTCCTGCGCCATGTAAACGATGCTGCGCGCGCCGGATGACAGCGTGCTCAAGACCAGGTATGGCCCCAGGGTACGTCCAGGCTCGATCAGCGTGGCGTGCGGTTCATTGCGGCCGGTTCTATGTGGTTCCATCGACTTCCATCCCGTGGTCGGTCATAATTCGGGCCCGGTCAGCTCGCCGGTTGAGTGTCACATCCATGCCCATAAGCCCCATCCCTGAAATCATAGACGAACTTAAAGCGGGTCGGATGGTCGTCATTATGGACGACGCCGACCGCGAAAATGAAGGCGACCTTCTGATGGCCGCCGAGGCGGTCACCCCGGAGGCGATCAACTTCATGGTACGCCATGGACGCGGCCTCGTCTGTCTGACTTTGACGCCCGAGCGCTGCGAAAGACTGGGGCTCGAGCCCATGGTCAAGGAGAACGGCTCGCGCTACGCCACGCACTTCACGGCCTCCATCGAGGCCGCCGAGGGCGTGACCACCGGAATCTCCGCCGCCGACCGGGCCGCCACCATACGCGCCGCCATTGCCCCGCAGGCGCGTGCGTCGGATCTCGTAAGCCCAGGTCATATCTTTCCGATCATGGCCCGGCGCGGTGGGGTGCTGGCACGCGCCGGCCATACCGAGGCCGGGGTCGATCTTGCGCGTTTCGCAGGTTTCGAGCCGTCTGCCGTCATCTGCGAGATCCTAAAAGACGATGGCGAGATGGCCCGTCAGCCGGATCTCGAGCGCTTCGCGGCCGAACATCACCTGAAGATCGGTACCATCGCCGACCTCATTCATTATCGCCTACAACATCACTCCAGCGTACACCGCCTGGATGAGCGGTTGATCGAGACGGCCCACGGGTCGTTTCGGCAGGTGGCCTATCATGACGACATCGAGGATCGGCTCCATCTCGCGTTCGTGTGCGGCGAGATCGACGCGCGGCCGGTACCGGTGCGGGTCCATGTCCAGGAGAGCCTACTGGACCTCTTGGGCGACACGCACACCCCATCATGGACGCTCGCCGACGCCCTGCGCTATGTCGCCTCGGTCGGCCGCGGGGTCGTCGTGGTATTGGATCAGCCGGCCAAGACAGCCGTGACTATGGTGCGCCTGAAGAGTTCCGCGCCGGAGTCCCAGGCGCCGGCGGCGCGCGAGATCATGCGCACGGTGGGGCTTGGCAGTCAGATCCTACTAGATCTGGGCGTGCGCAAGATGCAAGTCCTGGGTCACCCGCGCAAGGCGCCGGGTCTCGCCGGGTTCAATCTGGAAGTCGTGGAATACGTGACGCCGACGGCGGGGGGGAGGACATGAATACAGAGGCGGTGGTCGACGGGTCGCTCATGGCGGGCGAGGGGCGCTTTGGGATCGTGCTGGCGCGCTTCAATGCCTTCGTGGGCGAACGCCTCCTGGAGGGTGCGCTCGACACCCTGCGCCGCCATGGAGCCGCACCCGAGCGCATCACGGTCGTGCGCGTACCCGGCGCCTTCGAGTTGCCGCTCACAGCACAGGTCATGGCGGAGGCCGGTTCTTACGACGGCATCGTGGCCCTGGGGGCCGTGATCCGGGGGGCCACGCCGCACTTCGATTTCGTGGCCGGCGAGTGCGTGAAGGGGCTTGCGCAGGTCAGTCTCAAGACCGGCGTGCCGGTGGCGCTGGGGGTGCTGACCGTCGATACGGTGGCCCAGGCCATCGACCGGTCGGGGGCCAAGGCCGGTAACAAGGGGGCCGAGGCGGCCCTGTCGATCCTGGAGATGGTCGATCTTCTGCGCCGCCTGCGCCCTTCATGAGCGGGCCGCGCTCGCGCGCCCGCGGCCAGGCGCTGCAGGCCCTCTATCAGTGGCAGCTGACCGCCCAGCCGTGGCATGACATTGGCCGATTGTTCCTGCGTGATCCCGAGAGCACAGGCGGTATCGATGAGGCCTATTTCGCGGAACTGATCCGCGAGATACCGCAACATGTGGAGGGGCTCGACGCCCTGCTTGCCCCGCACCTCGATCGGCCGCTGGCCGAGGTCGATCCCGTCGAGCGCGCCATTTTGCGCATTGGCGTCTATGAACTGCGGTCGCACCCCGAGATCGGCCAGCGTATCGTCTTGAACGAGGCGGTGGAGCTCGCCAAGCGCTACGGGGGCGAGGCCGGTCACAAGTTCGTGAACGCCGTGCTCGACCGGGCGGCGAAGGGCTTGCGCGCCCACGAGCGATAGTCTTCGAGTGGACGAATTCGATCTTATAGAGCACTACTTCAAGCGCCCATCGCGGCACGCCGAGGTGGTCTTGGGCGTCGGCGATGACGCCGCCCTCTTGGCCCTGCCGGGCGCGCAGCGGCATCTCGCCGTGACTACCGATACCTTGATCGAGGGGGTGCATTTCGCCTCCGGTGCGTCCGGTTTCGATGTGGGCTACAAGGCGCTGGCGGTGAATGTGAGCGATCTGGCTGCCATGGGCGCCCGGCCGCTCGCTTTCCTCTTGAACCTGAGCATGCCGAAGGCCGATGCCGTGTGGCTTACGGGCTTTCGGGACGGCCTCTTCGCGCTTGCGGATACGGTCGGGCTGGATCTCGTGGGTGGCGACACCGTGCGCGGGCCGCTTACCATCACCATTACCGCCTTGGGTACGGTGGCCCCCGGGGAGGCACTCACGCGCAGCCGGGCACGCGCCGGCGATCGAGTCTATGTCTCGGGCTTTTTGGGTGAGGCAGCGCTCGGTTTTCTGGCACGCTCCGGCCGTCTTTCCTTGCCGCCCACATTCCAGGCGCCGGTGCTCGCACGACTCGACCGCCCACTCCCGCGGATCGAGGAAGGGCAGGCCCTGGTGGGGATCGCGTCGGCGGCCATCGACATCTCCGATGGCCTCATAGCCGATCTCGGTCATATCCTGCAGGCGAGCGGAGTCGGCGCCGAGCTCGATCTGCGGCGCTTGCCCTTGTCCGGCGCCTATGACGCGGCTTTCGCGACCGTGGGCTACGACCCGGCGCTCGTCTTCGGCGACGATTACGAGCTCTGTTTCACGGTCCCCCCCGAGCGCGTCCCGGCCTTGGCGGGGATCGCACCGCGTTTTGCCTGCGGCTTTCATGACATCGGTGCCGTCGTCGCAGGCACGGGGCTCGTGGTGCGCGATGGCGAGGGCCTTTATGTCCCCGCGCGCGCCGGTTATAACCATTTCGATGGCTAAGGGCGCTTGGGCGGTATGGGTGGCGACCGGCTTTGGGGCCGGGCGGGCCCCGCGCGCGCCTGGCACGGCAGGTTCGCTGCTTGCGCTCGCGCTGTGGTGGCCGGCCGGCCTCTGGGGTCTTGGGCCCTATGCGTTGCTGCTGGTGCTCGTCATAGGCGTGGGGGTGCCGATCACGGCTCGTGCAGCGCTTGCGCTGGGGCGCCGCGACCCGCCCATGGTGGTCTGGGATGAGATCGCGGGGATGGGGGTTGCGCTCTTTGCGGTCCCCCACCAGATCCTCGGGTTCGCGGCCGCCTTCGGGCTCTTTCGTCTGTTCGATATCGTAAAGCCCTTCCCGATTGCACGCCTGGAGGCGCTTCCCGGTGGTTATGGCATTATGGCGGATGATGTGTTGGCGGGGGTCTACGCCGCGCTCTTGGTTCAGGGGGGGCTATGGTGGACGGGGAGCATACTGCACTGATCCGGGATTTGGCGGCGGCCGTGGGCGCGCATCTGGTGGCCGCGGGGCTCAAGGTGACGGTCGCCGAGTCCTGTACCGGGGGCTTGCTGGCCGCGGCCCTCACCGACATCCCGGGGAGTTCCGCGTGGTTTGAGGCGGGGTTTGTGACTTATGCACCGCGCGCCAAGCATGCTGTGCTTGGGGTCCCGTGGGAGCGCCTCGCTCAAGCGACCATCGTTAGCGCGCCGACGGCGATCGCCATGGCGCGCGGGGCCCTCGGGCGGGGCGGAGCCGAGGTTGCGGTGGGGGTTACGGGCTTCGCCGGCCCCACGGGGGGCACCGCGGCGTGTCCGGTGGGGACGGTGGCCATCGGCTGGGTGACGGCACGGGGCGAGCAGGCCCAGGTCTGCCATTTCCCGGGAGATAGGGGGGCTGTGCGCGCGCAGGCGGTGGCGGCCGCCCTGGCGGGACTCAAGGATCGTCTGGACCAGGATTTCCCTCGCTAGGTCCCGGGCGTCCTTTGTGGAATAATCGCCCCCTTGCGCGTACTCGCGGGGGTAGTTCATGGACGTCAATAAGAGCAAGGCCTTGAGCGCGGCGCTCGGCCAGATCGAAAAACAGTTTGGGAAGGGCTCGGTCATGCGCTTGGGTGACGCGGGTGACGCCCCGCCGGTCGCGGCGGTGCCGACCGGCTCGCTTGGGCTCGACATCGCCCTAGGCATAGGCGGATTGCCACGGGGGCGGGTGGTGGAGATCTATGGTCCGGAGTCCTCGGGCAAGACGACCCTGACTTTGCACATCATAGCGCAGGCGCAGAAGGCCGGAGGGATCGCGGCCTTCATCGACGCCGAGCATGCCCTTGACCCGAGCTACGCCAAGCGTCTTGGGGTGAACGTCGACGATCTGCTCGTGTCGCAGCCCGATTCAGGTGAGCAGGCCCTCGAGATCACAGATATGCTGGTGCGTTCGGGCGGGGTCGATGTGGTGGTGGTCGATTCGGTGGCGGCCTTGACGCCCAAGGCCGAGATCGAAGGCGAGATGGGCGATTCCCACGTCGGTCTGCAGGCGCGCCTCATGTCGCAGGCCTTGCGTAAATTGACGGGCAACATCAAGCGCTCGAATACGCTTGTCATCTTCATCAACCAGATCCGCATGAAGATCGGGGTGATGTTCGGCAATCCCGAGACTACGACCGGCGGCAATGCCTTGAAATTCTACGCCTCGGTGCGCCTGGATATCCGCCGCATCGGCGCCATCAAGCGCGGCGAGGAGGTGGTGGGCAGCCAGACGCGGGTCAAGGTGGTGAAGAACAAGATCGCGCCCCCCTTTCGGCAATGCGAGTTCGACATCTTCTATGATCAAGGGATCTCGAAAGAGGGCGAGTTGATCGAGCTTGGGGTGGTCGCCAACCTGGTCGAGAAGTCCGGGGCTTGGTACTCCTACGGGGGCGAGCGCATAGGGCAGGGTAAGGAGAATGCGCGCCAACATCTGCGCGACAACCCGGCCATTGCCGCCGACCTCGAGGCCAAGCTACGCGCCTCGTTCGCGGCGCATCCGACGGTGCTCATGGAAGAGGATCCGGCGCTGGAAGGGGAGGGTGAGATCTGAGTTCCGATCGCGAGAGCCCGCGCAGCTATGCGCTCGCTCTGCTCGCGCGGCGCGACTACAGCCGGCGAGAGCTCGCCGAGCGTCTCTGCCGGCGTGGCTATGATCGCGATCAGGCCCTCGCCACGGTCGAAGATCTCGCATCGGGCCGTGCAGTCTCCGATGAGCGCTATGCCGAGGAGCGGGTGCGGGGACGCGGCGCCCAAGGGGTGGGGCCGTTGCGGATCATGGTGGAGTTGAAGGCCCGCGGCGTGCCGCCCGAGATCATCGCGGCGGCGCTCGCCTCCGCGGAGGGTTCATGGGGCGAGCGCGCGATGGCCGCCCGCGCCAAACGGTTTGGGGGCGAGCCCCCGCGGGATCGCGAGGAACAGGCACGACAGGCGCGTTTCTTGCAAACCAGAGGTTTTCGCCATGAAGATATCATGTACGCGGTGATGGGCCGCGCGGATAACGATGACCTATAGATCATGAAGAGCACCGAGATACGAAGTCGCTTCTTGCAGTTTTTCGAAAGGCATGGCCACCAAGTGGTGCCGAGCAGCTCGCTCGTGCCGACGAACGATCAGAGCCTGCTCTTTACGAATGCCGGCATGGTGCAGTTCAAGGACGTCTTTCTCGGGCAGGATCGACGCGATTACACACGCGCGGCGAGCGCCCAGCGCTGCCTGCGGGCCGGCGGCAAGCACAACGACCTCGAGAACGTGGGCTACACGGCGCGTCACCACACCTTCTTCGAGATGTTGGGAAACTTCAGTTTCGGGGACTATTTCAAGCGTGACGCCATCCGTTACGCCTGGGAGTTCCTCACAGTCGAGATGGGTTTACCCCCGGACCGACTTTGGGTCACGGTCTTCGAGGACGATCGCGAGGCGGCGCGCATCTGGCTCGACGAGATCGGCGTCGACGAGGCGCGCTTTAGCCGCATAGGCGAGGCCGACAATTTCTGGTCGATGGGCGACACAGGTCCCTGTGGCCCATGCTCCGAGATCTTCTACGACCATGGACCGGCGATCGCCGGTGGCCCCCCGGGCAGCCCGGAGGCCGATGGCGACCGTTACGTTGAGATCTGGAACCTGGTGTTCATGCAGTTCGACCGCGACCGCGAGGGGCGCCTTAACCCCTTGCCCAAGCCTTCGGTGGATACCGGCATGGGGCTTGAGCGTATGGCGGCGGTCATGCAGAAGGTGACGAGCAACTATGACATCGATCTTTTTCAGGGCCTGATCCGCGCGGTCGGTGAAGTCCTGGGCCTCAAGGATCTGCGCGACAAGTCGCTGAACGTGATCGCCGATCATATCCGGGCCTCCGCCTTCCTGGTTACAGACGGTGTCATCCCCGGCAACGAGGGGCGTAGTTACGTACTACGGCGCATCGTGCGCCGCGCCTTACGCCATGGCCATCGTCTAGGCGCCACAGGCCCGTTTTTCTATCGCCTCGTCGGCCCCTTGATCCGTGAGATGGGTGCAGCCTACCCGGAACTTGCTCAGGGCCAGGAGCACGTGGAGGCGGTGTTACGGCAAGAGGAGGAGCGCTTCGCCGAGACCTTGTCGCAGGGGCTGCGGCTCCTGGAGCAGGACATCGCAGGACTTAAGGCAGGCGGCGTGATTCCGGGCGAGACGGTCTTCAAGCTCTACGATACCTACGGCTTCCCGGCGGATCTCACCGCCGACATCGCGCGCGAGCGCGAGCTGTCCGTGGATATGGTCGGGTTCGAGCGGGAGATGGATGCCCAGCGCGAGCGGGCGCGGGCGGCGCAGAACTTCCGCAGTGATGATGTCGTGATAGGCGGCGAGACTGCGTTTTTCGGCTATGAGAGCGTGTCGCTGCCCGTGCGGGTACGGGCGCTCGCCGCCGCCGGTCGCACGGTGCCGCTGCTCTCCTCCGGAGACGAAGGGATCGTGTTTCTGGACCGCACGCCGTTTTACGCCGAGTCGGGCGGGCAGGTCGGCGACCAGGGCCTGCTTGAAGGCCGCGGCGCGCGTTTTATAGTGGAGGACACGCGCAAGGGTTACGCTCACATAGGGCGTCTGACCGACGGCACTTTGCGGGTCGGGGATGAGTTGACCGCTGTGGTGAGTGCCTCGCGACGCCTCGCGACCGCCGCGCATCACTCGGCGACCCACCTCTTGCATGCCGCGTTGCGGCGTATCCTGGGGACCCATGTGACGCAGCGCGGCTCGCTTGTGGGGCCTGAGCGGCTGCGTTTCGACTTCAGTCACGGGCAGGCGCTTACCGCGGCGGAGCTTGCCACCATCGAGTTGTCGGTGAACGAGGCGATCCGCGCCAATAGCGAGGTTTCCGTCTCGCAGATGGGGCTTAAAGAGGCCGTGGGGAGCGGGGCCATGGCGCTCTTCGGCGAAAAGTACGGCGACCGCGTGCGGGTGGTGGCGATGGGCGCTTATTCCACGGAGCTCTGCGGCGGCACGCACGTGACGCGTACGGGCGACATCGGTTTCTTCAAGATCTTGACGGAGACGGCGGTGGGTTCGGGCGTACGGCGCATCGAGGCCGTGACCGGGCAGGCCGCACTCGACTATGTGCGTTCGCTGGAGGCGCGGCTGAACGACGCCGCGGAGGCCCTCGGGGCGAGCCGCGAGGAGCTGGTCGATCGAGCCCTGCGTATGAAGGCCCGCGCTGAGGCCTTGGAAAAGGAGCTCGGTTTGGCGCGCGCCAAGGCGGGGCTCGCCGCGAGCCGCGATCTGGCCGCTGAGGCCGTGGATCAAGGCGGGGTGAAGACCCTGGTGGGCCGTCTGGATGGAGACGTGAAGGGGCTGCGCGAGGCGATGGATCGTTTGAAGGGCCAGTTGCGCCAAGCGGCGGTGCTGTTGGCCTCGGTCGCCGACGGACGCGTGACCTTGATCGCGGGAGTCACACCGGACGTGACCGCGCGGGTCAGCGCGATCGATCTCGTGAACGAGGCAGCGCGGGTCCTGGGCGGCAAGGGGGGTGGTCGGCCTGAGCTCGCCCAGGCCGGCGGGGCCGATAACGGGGCGCTCGAGCAGGCCCTGGAGGCGGGGCGCGCCTATCTGCGTACCAAGCTCAAATAAAAAGAAGGGGTTTTTCGTTTACAGGTCAGGAAGGGCGCGCTAATCTTCGCGTCTTTCAAAACGTCAAGACCCCCAACCTATGTCTTTGCTCGTGCAGAAGTACGGCGGCACCTCCGTCGGGACCGTGGAACGTATCCAGGCGGTGGCTAAGCGCGTAGCGGCCGAGCGCGCCCGCGGCCATGACATGGTGGTGGTGGTGTCGGCCATGAGCGGCGAGACCAATCGCCTGCTCGCGCTCGCCCGCGCCATCCACCCCGATGCCCCGCCCCGCGAGGTCGACGTGCTGCTCGCTACGGGTGAGCAGGTCACCATTGCGCTGCTCAGCATGGCCTTGGAGCAGATCGGCTGTCCGGCCCGATCCTATACCGGCGCCCAGGTCCATATCCGCACGGATAATGCCCATGGCAAGGCCCGCATCACCGCCATCGACGATGCGCGCGTGCGCCAGGATCTCGCCTCGGGGCGGGTGGTCGTGATCGCCGGATTCCAAGGCGTGGACGAAGAGGGCAATATCACGACCCTGGGACGCGGCGGGTCGGATACCACGGCGGTGGCCATGGCCGCGGCCCTGAAGGCGGATGAGTGCCAGATCTACACGGATGTGGATGGCGTGTATACGACCGACCCGCGCGTCTGTCCTCAGGCGCGGCGGCTGACGCGTATCACAGTCGAGGAGATGCTAGAGCTCGCCAGTCTCGGCGCCAAGGTCCTGCAGATCCGTTCCGTGGAGTTCGCGGGCAAGTATCGTGTGCCCCTGCGGGTCTTGTCGTCGTTCGATGATGGCCCCGGGACATTGATCACCTATGAGGAATCGAATATGGAGCAGGCGCTGATATCGGGGATCGCGTTTAGCCGGGACGAGGCCAAGCTGACCATCAAGGGCGTGCCGGACGAGCCGGGCGTGGCCTACCGCATCGTCGGCGATGTGGCGAACGCCAACATCAATGTGGACATGATCATCCAAAACGTGGGGGCCGACAAGACCACGGACTTCACGTTCACGGTCCCGCATGCCGATTATCGTCAGGCGCGGCAGATCCTGGAGAAGACCGCGGCAGCCTTGAAGGCGCGCGAGGTGCGAGGCGATGAGCGTATCGCCAAGATCTCGGTGGTGGGTGTGGGCATGCGCTCGCACGCCGGGATCGCGAGCACGATGTTCCGTGTTTTAGGTGAAGAAGGCATCAATATCCAGATGATCTCGACATCTGAGATCAAGATCTCGGTCGTGATCGACGAAAAATATCTGGAACTGGCGGTCCGCGCGCTGCACAGCGCCTTCGGTCTCGACGCGGAAGCGGCGGCTGCGGTGCCATTGGCATAGAAGCTGCAAGAAGATGAGTCGGCGAGCGTCGTCTCAGGGACGAACAGTCACAGGGGAGTGGGCCCGCAGAGGCCCTTACGGGGAGCCGGACACCAGAAAGGCTCGAGGCAGGCTTTAAGGAGAACGGCGATATGCTGATTCTGACGAGACGTATCGGAGAAACGCTCAATATCGGCGACCAGGTGCAGGTCACGGTATTGGGTATCAAGGGTAATCAGGTCCGTATCGGGGTAAACGCCCCGAAGGACGTCCCCGTCCACCGCGAGGAGATCTACGAGCGTATCCAAAAGGAGCGCGAGGTCGGGGTGGTGGTGGTGGAGGAGACGCACAAGGACTGATCCTCTCTTTACATACTTTCCTGAAACGTCCGCACACGGTATGCTGTGCGCTCTCAAGGAGAGATGGCCGAGCCGGTCGAAGGCGCTCCCCTGCTAAGGGAGTATGGGGTCAAAAACTCCATCGAGGGTTCGAATCCCTCTCTCTCCGCCATCATTCGGAACGAATGTCGGTCGTCCGAGGCGGCAAGTAGAGTCGCTTGCCGTCATGCGCTGGCGGTGTGTGACGGAAGCCTGAGATGGAGGCTGGCGCAAAACACGGCAACGCTTTATAATGCGGCGCCTTGCCGGTCCGGCAGGCGGTCGGTAAAAGGAGGCGCTCGGAGAGCATCAAGCTTGAGCGAGACGCTTCCAGACACCCCGAAGGACGGGGAAGGGTAGTACGGACGGCAGTCGTCCTCACATGGGTTGTTCCCACACAATGCGCCCGTAGCTCAGTTGGATAGAGTACCTGGCTACGAACCAGGTGGTCGGGAGTTCGAATCTCTCCGGGCGCACCATAAAATCAAGCACTTACGACACACCGTAGCCAATCACCCCCCCTCCTTTTGCGACAATGCCGCGACAATGTGAGGTATATACCCCTCACTAACACGCGGGGGTGTCGCATGGCGACGTTCGTGCAACGCAAAGGACCCAATGGGCGGCGAGTCTGGCAGGCGTTGGTGCGGCGCCGGGGCTACCCACAGCAGACACAAACCTTTGATACCAAGGTCAAGGCGCAGGCCTGGGCGGCGGTCCTGGAATCCGAGATGGCGCGCGGGGTGTTCGTCTCCCGCGCCGAGGCCGAAGGCACGACCCTGGCCGAGGTCTTGGAGCGGTATGCCTGCGAGGTCACGAGCGCCAAGAAGGCTAGGGGCGAGATCAGTATCATCAGGTGGTGGGCCGCCAGCCCTTTGGCGGATCGTGCCATGGCGTCGATCCGGGGCAAGGATGTTGCAGGCGCTATTAAGACTAAGGAGGCCTCAGGCGCAAGCCCTAAGACCGTTTTGATTTATCTTGCGGCCCTCCGCCACGTCTTCAACATCGCTGCGCGGGAGTGGGGGATGGAATCGCTCAGGAACCCCGTAGAGATGGTCCGTAAGCCCCGGCTGCCTGCTGGGCGCGACCGCCGCCTCGTCGACCACGAACTCCCGCGCCTTCTCACCGCCGCCCAGGCCTACGGTGGCGAAATAGGCCCCCTCATCACCTGGGCCATCGAAACCGCCATGCGTCGCGGGGAGATCGCGGCCATGCGCCGGAACCAACTGGACCGCAGGGCCCGGGTACTCCTGATCCCCGAGACGAAAACCGGGACGCCTCGGCGGGTGCCGCTCTCAACGGCCGCGCTGGCGGTCTTAGATAGCCTGCCAAGGCGACTCGATGGCCGGATCTGGGGCATGCGCCCGGATTCCATCTCCCAGGCCTTCGAGAGGGTCTGTAGGTTGGCCGCCGTCGAGGGTCTGACCTTCCATGATCTGCGGCATGAGGCGACCAGCAGGCTCTTTGAGAAGGGATTGAACCCTATGGAGGTGGCCGCCAT
>JAJYHM010000063.1 GCA_021784755.1 Pseudomonadota bacterium | reverse complement strand
GTCGGGGGTATGGCGCAGGGGGAAATCGGGTATTGGAAGGACTCGAGCAATGGTGTGGTGCAAAGCCAAGGCACCAACATGCTCGACAACGGTCGTGGCCGCCTGTGGGTCGAGGCCAGCCAGAAGCTGGGCTATGGCCTGACCGGCATGGCTTATTACATGATGAAGGTCAACACCATGGGGCAGAGCGGGTTCGACAGCTCGCCCTATGCGCCTAACGTTACTGACGCGGGTGAGAAGTATGTCGGCCTGAAGGGTGGTTTCGGGTCCCTCGAGGTCGGCAACATCGCAAGCCCCTATAAGTACACGGGTGGCGTCATGTGGGATGCCTTCGTCACCACCGATCTGCAGGCGCGCGGCAACGGCGGTATGGCCGCCGGCGTGTTCGGCCAGAACGGCTTCATGATGAACTCCATCCTCTACCAGTCCCCGAACTTCGCGGGCTTCCACGTGGCCTTTGCCTATAGCCCCGAGAATGCTGGCGTGAACGGGAGTAACGCCGCGGCGAAGCTGACTGCCCAGCACGGTGACTACGCCGCGGCCCTGCAGTGGAAGGCCATGGGCTGGAGCGTGTTTGTTGCCCGCGATCATGCCGGGGCCCCGGCCGGCCTCCAGACCTTCAAGCCCTACGCCACCCCGATCGGTGTGGGTAATGGCTTGGTGTATGCCACGCCCGCAGGTACTGCAGGACCCGGTGTCATCCAGAACAACACCAAGTTTGGCGTGAAGTACAACTTCGGTCCGGTGGCGGTCATGGGTCAGGCGGAGAACCTCCAGACCTCGGGCGAGGCCAATCCGACCCGCGACGTCTTCGTGGGTGTTGATGGCGCGGTCGGGCATTGGGCGCCGGTGGTGCAGGTGGGTGAAACCAGTGACAAGTACTACGCCGGCGCTAACGTCAAGGTGAGCTATGTGGCGGTCGGGGCCTTCTACAACTTCAAGAAGGGCTTCAGCCTCTACGGCGGTTACCGGCAGACGCACATCACGGGCGTCAACGCCCAGGTGACGGCCGCCGGTGCGAGCAACGGCACCCAGAGCGTGTTCTCGGTCGGCATGCGCAAGGTGTTCTAGGTCGTAACGGGCAAGATGTGACATGACGGGGCCTGCGGGCCCCGTTTTTTTATGGTGTTCTGCTACAATGGCGGCCCTGAATCGGGGGTTTTCCATGGTCAAGGTCGGGATAATCGGCGGCACGGGCTACACGGGTTCGGAGCTTTTGCGTCTCTTGATCCGCCACCCGCGCGTGACCGTGACTTCGATCACCTCGCGTGCCGAGGCCGGCCGTAGTGTGGCAAGCCTCTTCCCGAGTCTGCGGGGCCGTTGTGATCTTGCGTTTTCCGATCCGGAGGGCGCGGGCGTCTTTGCCGGTTGCGACGTGGTGATGAGCGCGACCCCCAATGGTGTGGCCATGACCCATGCCCCGCGACTGCTTGCCGAGGGTCTGCGTCTTATCGATGTCGCCGCCGACTTCCGGATTCGGGATGTCGCGCTTTGGGAGCAATGGTATGGCCTGAAGCACGCCTGTCCGGAGCTCGTGGCCGAGGCCGTCTACGGCCTGCCGGAGCGCAACCGCGCGGCGATCGCCCGCGCGCGCCTGGTCGCCAACCCCGGCTGTTATCCGACCGCTGTGCAGTTAGGCTTTCTGCCGCTTATCGAAAACGGTTTGGTGGACTTGTCGTCGCTCATGGCTTCGGCTGTGTCCGGCACGAGCGGGGCGGGGCGGGGCGCCCATGTCCCCATGTTGTTCGCCGAGGCCTCCGAGTCGGTGCGGGCCTACGCTGTGGGCGGTCATCGCCACCAGCCCGAGATCGCCCAGGGGCTTGCGCAGATGGCGGGCGCGCCGGTCGAGTTCGTGTTCGTGCCGCACCTGGTCCCCATGATCCGCGGTATTCATGCCACGCTCTACGCGCGGCTCAAGGATCCGTCGGTCGACGTCCAGGCGCTCTACGAAGCGCGCTATCGCGATGAGCCCTTTGTCGATGTTCTGCCGGCGGGCGGGCACCCGGACACCCGCACGGTGCGTGGTACCAACCTCTGCCGTATCGCAGTCCATCGCCCCAAGGGCACGGACAAGGTCGTCGTTTTGAGCGCCATCGACAACCTCACCAAGGGCGCGAGCGGTCAGGCTGTGCAGAACCTGAATCTCATGTGCGGTTTTCCGGAGGCCGAGGGTCTGGACGACATCGCGCTTTTCCCCTGACATTGTCGTGCCCGCGTTAGCCGCTATACTCCCCAGAGTTTCTGCGGAGGTGTCGTGGTAAAGCATACCGGTGATCTCGTTGTAAGACGGCGCGTCTCGCCCGCTGTGCGTTATGGATTGATCGCCGCCGGCGTCGTGTCGGCGGTCTTGGGTGGGGCGGGGCTCTTCTGGCGCGGCGAGTCGGTGGCCGGTTTCTACGCGGGCCGCGCTGCCCATGAGCAGGCCGTGGCCAAGCAGCGCATAGCCCACTTGCAGCAGAAGGTGAGGAAGCTTTCCGCGGAGCTCGCGATGAGTAAGCGCATGCTTCAGTCCGGTGATGTCGCGTATTCGTCCTTGTCGTCGGCCTTGAAGAAGAGCGACGCGCAACTCATGCATCTGCAGGAGCGGCTGGGGTTCTATCAGACCGTCCTCGGCGCCTCAAAGCGCGCCAAGGGGGTGGCCATCCAGCGCTTCCGAATCCTTCGCGAGGCGCGTGGTTGGTACTATCACCTGCTCCTGGTGCAGCCCTTTGCCCCTGATCGCTGGACTTATGCCCGCGTGCGCCTGACCGTTCAGGGCCATACCCCCGGCCATTCGTCGGATACGCCCGCGGCAAGCCTTGTTGACGCGCCCCGGGCCGTCCACTTTAAATACTTCGATGAGGTTCGGGGGCGCTTAGTCGTGCCCCCGAACATCGTTCCGCAACGGGTCGTGGTGCAGCTGACATCGGGCGGCCATGTTATTACGCAGACCTACCCGTGGCCGGCCTCCACGTCCCCGGCCCCCCGCAAGTGAGGATACGCACCATGCTAGAGAAAATAGGAAAGAAGTCGGCAGAGAAGCCGTGCAATACCATAGACACTTTGATCGGCGAACAGACGCAAATTACGGGCAATCTCGTGTTCTCGGGGGGGCTGCGCATCGATGGCAAGGTCCATGGCGACATTACCGCGCAAGGCGAGGGCAGCACGCTGATCCTGAGCGAGCGCGGCGAGGTGGTAGGGAGCATCCGTGTCCCCCATCTCATTATCAATGGCACGATCAAGGGCAACGTCTATTCCTCGGAATGCGTGGAGTTGCAGGCCAAGGCGGAGATCACGGGCGACATGACCTACAAGAGCCTGGAGATGGCTCTGGGCGCGACCGTGAATGGCGGCTTGATCCACGAGGCCGAGAAGGGCACCCCCAAACTGAAGGCCATAGGTGGTTCCGATCCCGTCATATCCTAGCGTTATTTGACCGCTAGGTGTCTGGGGGCGGATAATGGCCGCCAGGGAAATCGCGAGGATTTATGAGTATGAATGAAGCCGTTGCCACCGAGATGCCGAGCCCTTTGAACTTTACCGATAGCGCGGCGCAGAAGGTCAAAGAGTTGATCGCCGAGGAGAAGAATCCGGCCTTGATGCTGCGGGTTTTCGTTTCGGGTGGAGGGTGCTCGGGTTTCCAGTACGGGTTTACCTTTGACGAGAATGCAAACGAGGACGATGCGCGCATCGACAAAGAAGGCGTCACCTTGCTCGTCGATCCCATGAGCTTCCAGTATCTGGCTGGGGCCGAGATCGATTATCAGGAGGGGCTGGACGGTGCGCAGTTCGTGATCAAGAACCCGCAAGCCAAGAGCACCTGCGGGTGCGGATCGTCCTTTTCGGTCTGACGCACGCCCGGATCCAGAACTTCTGGTCCCCGAAAACCCCTCTCAAGCGAGGGGTTTTCGCGTTTCAGGGCCCGTCACGCGGGATAGATGGCACCCAGTATCACCGGGTGGTGGGCACCTGTGACCGATGGCAGATTGCCCGGGCGTCCGGACAGGGTCTCGCGCGCCAGCCACGCGAAGGCGGCGGGCTCCACAAGCTGTGGGTCGAGCCCCAGGCGCGCGGTGGTGTGAACGGGGACTGCGAGGCGTTCGGCGATCGCCGCCATGAGTACCGGGTTGGCGGTTCCGCCCCCACAGAGGAAGACCTCTTCGGGCTGCAGCGGTATGAGGGCCTCGGCAATCGTCTCGGCAGTGAGGCACACGAGCGTGGCTTGGACCGAGGCGACATCGAGGTCACGGCCGAGGCGTTGGAGGCGCGTGGCGAGCCACTGTGGCGTGAAGTGCTCGCGGCCGGTACTTTTGGGGGGCGGGGCCGCGAAGTAGAGGTCGTCTTTCAGGAGCGCAAGCAAGCCTGGATCCATGCGGCCGCGTGCGGCCAGCAGGCCGTCTGTATCTTGGGGTTTGCCCGTGTGTTGGTGGGCCCAGGCGTCGAGCAAGGCGTTCCCGGGACCCGTATCGAAGCCCCGTACCGGATTCTTTGTGTGGGTGGCGGGAATCACTGTGATATTGGCGATCCCGCCCACGTTCACAATGGCGCGTGTCTGAGTGGCGTGACCGAATAACCATTGGTGGAAGGCCGGCACCAGCGGGGCACCCTGACCGCCGGCCGCCATGTCCCGTCGCCGGAAGTCCGAGACGGTCGTGATGCCGGTGCGCTCGGCTATGCGCGCCGGATCGCCGATCTGTAAGGTGAAGGCGTGAGGCCCCGAGGGCCTATGCCGTACCGTTTGGCCGTGCGAGCCGATGGCGGCCACTTCGGCGGGGGCGAGGCCCGCGGCGCGCCGGGCCTCGGTGCTGGCGGCCGCGAAGATTTCCGCTAACTCCCCTTCGAGGGCGCCCATGCGGTCGATCTCATCTGCGCCTGGCACCATGAGCGCGAGCAGACGCTGTCTCAAGGATTCGGGGTAGGGTTCATAATGGTGCGCGGCGAGCAGTACCGAGGGCGCTTCCGCTGTGAAGCGGACGCACACCGCATCGACTCCGTCTGCGCTCGTGCCCGACATGAGCCCGATATAGTGGTGCGGCATGACCCTCCTCCTGCCCGGTCTGGCCGCTATGGTACCCTTGGCGCTCCCGAAGGAGGTAGTCGTCGTGAAGGTAGCTTTAGAAAACGCGCTTTCCGTCATCCGCGCAGGTACGGCCGATATCGTCTCGGAGACGGAGTTGCGCGACAAGCTCGCGCTCGGCCGGCCGTTGCGCATCAAGGCGGGTTTCGATCCGACCGCCCCGGACCTCCATCTGGGCCATACGGTGTTGTTGCGCAAACTGCGCCAATTCCAGGACCTCGGGCACACGGTATTGTTTCTGATCGGTGACTTCACAGGCCGCATCGGTGATCCGACGGGCAAGAATACCACCCGCCCGCCACTGTCGGCAGACGATGTGGCGCGCAATGCCGAGAGCTACGAACGCCAGGTCTTCAAGATTCTGGACCCGTCCCGAACCGAGGTCGTGTTCAACTCCCAATGGATGGAGGGTCTGGGGGCCTACGATTTCGTGCGGCTCGCCTCGCATTACACGGTGGCCCGCCTCCTCGAGCGTGACGATTTCGCCAAGCGCTATGCGGATCACCAGCCGATCGCCATCCACGAGTTCCTTTACCCCTTGGTGCAAGGCTATGACTCAGTGGCTCTGCACGCCGATGTCGAGCTCGGCGGCACCGATCAGCGATTCAATCTGCTCGTGGGCCGCGAGTTGCAGCGCGTCTACGGTCAAGCGCCCCAGGTGGTCATTACCCTGCCCATCCTGGAGGGTGTCGACGGCGTCCAGAAAATGTCTAAATCACTGGGGAATGCCATCGGCGTTTCCGACGATGCCGACACCATGTTCGGCAAGATCATGTCGATCTCGGATGGGCTCATGTGGCGGTATTTCGATCTCTTATCGTTGCGCCCGCAAAATGAGCTAGACGACCTCCGCCGATCTGTGGATAATGCCGCCAACCCGAGGGACGTGAAGCTTGCGCTAGCCCATGAGCTGGTAGCGCGCTTCCATGACGCTGCCCAAGCTGATAGCAGCCAGGAGCGTTTCCTGACTGTTTTTAGCCGAAAGGCTTTACCGGAGACCATCGACGAGCGTATGCTTATCGTCCCTCCGGAAGGACTTGGGCTCGCGCAGGCGCTTAAGGCAGTAGGCCTAGTCGAGTCGAGTTCTGAGGGTTTGAGACTTGCCCGCCAGGGTGGGGTCAAGGTGGACGGTGAACGTGCCGTCGAAACTTTGACTTTTAAGCCTGGTACGGTGAGGTTGGTACAGATCGGAAAGCGCCGTTTTTTACGATTACGATTTTGTGAAAAAGGCGCTTGACGGACCGAATCAACTGCGTATAATGCGCGTCTCTTCCAAGGGTGCCTTGGAAATGTTCTTTAAAAAATCGGATCAAGTAATTTGTGTGGGCGCTTTTGTCGAGCCGGGTCTTCAATGAAAGACCGATCGATAACTGCAAAGTTATCGATCAAAAGATTTGTCCCCTTAAGGGACATCAAGCTTTGCAATTGGAGAGTTTGATCCTGGCTCAGATTGAACGCTGGCGGCATGCTTAACACATGCAAGTCGAACGCGAAAGGGGGCAACC
>JAJYHM010000019.1 GCA_021784755.1 Pseudomonadota bacterium | reverse complement strand
CTCTTACCGCACCATTTCACCCTTACCCGTCACAGCGGGCGGTATATTTTCTGTGGCACTTTCCGTAGGCTCGCGCCTCCCAGGCGTTACCTGGCACCTTGCCCTGCGGAGCCCGGACTTTCCTCTGTCTTTCGACAGCGACTGTCTAGCCGACTCCCGCCGTCAGTATACGCGTTTCCGCGGCGCACCGGACTATAAGGTCGCCTTTTTATGGGCAAGTCGCGCGGCCAATGCCTGGTAGGATCCCAGAAAGGACGCAAGCCCCTCGTCTAGGAGGGTGTCGAGGATCTGCGGCAGGTCTATCCCCTCGCGCCGCAGGCCGTCATGCACGACCAGCGACTGCGCGATCTCGGCCTCGAGCAGCGCCTTCGGCTTATGGGTGAGAAGCGCCTGAAACGTCTGTGGCGGAACCGTATTGATGGTATCCGGTGCGATCAGGCGATCAATGTACCAAGTCGCTGAATAAGCGGGGTTCTTGCTGCTCGTGCTGGCCCACAATGGCCACTGCGGGCGCGCCCCGCGGGCGCGCAGGCGCGCGAAGTCCTTGCCACGGAAAAGGTCTTTGTAGCGCTGATAGATGCGCTGCGCGTTGGCGATGCCGGCGCGCCCCAGGAGATTCTTTAGGCGCTTGGCCTCGGCGACCGGCGCGGTCTTTAGCTTTTCTTGCAGCAGCGCATCGACGACGGTATCCACCCGGCTTACGAACACGCTCGCCACCGATGCCACGCGATCGATGGACAAGCCCTGGGCCAACCGCTCCTCGAGCGCCGCATGATAAGCGGCCGCGACCCGCTCATACGATTGCGGGGCAAAGATCAGCGTCGCGTTGACATTGATCCCCTGCGCCAGGACCTCACGCATGGCCTGGTAACCGGCCTCGGTCGCCGGGATCTTGATCATGACATTGGGCCTGGCGATGGCGGCCCACAACATCTTCGCCTCGGTCACGGTCGCTTGGGTGTCTTGCGCCTCGTTTGGGGCCACTTCGATACTCACATAGCCGTCCACCCCAAGGCTTGCATCGAACACCGGACGCAGGATGTCCGCGGCGCGCCGCACGTCGCCGATCATGAGTTCCCGCACCATGGCCGCGGGCGCCAGGCCCTGCGCCTCCAGGGCGCGGATATCGGCATCGTAATACGCCCCATCGCCGATCGCCCGCTCAAAAATCGTGGGATTGGTCGTGACACCGCGCACGCCCTGGGCGATGAGCGCGCGTAGCCCGCCGCTTGCGATCAGCTCGCGACTGATATTGTCATACCATATGCGCTGCCCCAGGGCAGCTATCTTTTCGACGCCTTTCATAAAGCCCCTTACACGAAGACCCGCGCACCCACGCCGCACCGCCGCGGCCGCCTCATGCCCGCGATGGGCCACCGGTGACGGCGTTCGCCCGCCATCGGTCGCGACCGCACCCCTACGCCGACATCTCACGCCGCTTAAAACCCACACCCGCAGCGCCCACGCGGCTGGCCCCTGATCATGGGAATATCCCCGATCCTCTCGCGCGGCGCAAGGCTCGCGCGGCGCCCGTGAGGCGCGAAAGACCTACAAACCCGATCCCGACCCTCCATCTGGCCGCCTTGGCGACCCCGGCCGGCTCATCGCGCGACGGCAGGCGCGCCATAAAAGCCAGCGCCGGCCGCCTGGCGCATTGGTATGGCCTTTGCAAGATATCCCGGGATTGCCAAGCGACAGATGACAAGAAAAGGGCCGCCACGGGGGCTAATCTTTACGTCCAGGGCCAGACGAGGGTAGAGCATGCCGCACGGGCTTTTATCTCGCTTTGCGCGTTTTCACAAAAGGCCGGGGAAGCCTACGGGCCTGCGCGCCATCCAGGCGCGGACACGTCTCATAACGATTGCCTTCGCGGGCTTTGGCCTTATTTTATTTGCCATCGGCGCATGGCGTGCCGCCCACACGTTTCACACCATTAGGCGCGAAGAGCGCCTACGGGCGGACGCCGTCGCCTCGCGGGTCGCCAACCATCTGGCGCTGATCCTAAACGAGCGGTTTGCGGACCTGCGCTTTCTGGGGCAATCCCTGCTTGGCTCGCAACCCACCGGTGCCGGGATTGGCGTGCCCGTCAAGGCCGCCCTGCGGGCCTTTCTCGCCACCCATGTGACGCTGCGCGACGTCAACATCCTCAATGCGCGCGGCACACGGATCCTGTGGTCGGCGCGCCGGCAGCCGGCGCAACCCATTCTGCCAATCCAGCGGTTCCATGCCGTCCGCGATGACCCGCGCCTTGAAATCGGCGATGCGGCCTACGCGCGGCGCTTCCATGCGATGGTGATCCCGCTGCGATATCGCGTCACGAGGCATCGCGGCCCGACACAGTTTTTCATCGGCGACCCTGTGGACCTCGGCCAGTTACCGATCCTGGTCTCGCGTTCGCAACTTACCGTCCGCCTGACCACGCGCTCGGGACACCCCTTTGCCGTGGCCGCCGCCGGTGTCTGGCGGCCGCTGTCGCCGCCCGCGCCCGAGGCTCGGCATGCGACACGCGCCAATGTCCCGGGCTATCCCTGGAGGGTGGACGCCCTTTGGTCCCGTAACCACTTATGGGCACTCTGGTGGCAACACACCGCGCGCTGGTTGCCGCTTTTTATCCTGTTGCTGTGGGGCAGCCAGTACACGGGGCTCTTGCTCGCGAATCTTCTTTCACAGGAAATGCAGTTGCGGCTGTGGCACGAGGGGCTCCACGGCTTGAATCAGGCCATCCCCGATGAAGCATCCTTGCAGGAGCTTTTTAGCAACGCCGCACGCCTGATTCAAGACAACCTCGACGCGCCATTCGTGTTCGTCGGCTGGCGTAACCGCGGCGCCGTGGCCGGGCCATGCGATGCGCAGACATCCACCAAGATCCTCGACGCCGCCTTCGCCCACACCACCGACCGCGCCTGGCGGCCAGTGGCCCAAGAGGCCTTTCCTCTATGCATGGCGCTCGCCCTCGGCACCACTGAGGCCGTCATCGTCGTATGTCCATCCCCAAGGGCGCAAGCGGTCATATGGCATGGCATGGTCCGCGAGCTTGCCGGACACTTGACCGCCGCCATGGATGAGGCGCGCCAACGGCTCGAGATCAAGCGCCTGCAGAACTACCAGGCGGCGGTGCGCACCATGCAGCTCGAGCTGCTCCGTCAGCCGACCCCAGACGAGGCCCAGTCGCTACTCGTGCAGATTCTCACCGAGCAGACCGACATCGCAGGGGCCTTTATCGCCGTGCCCGAAACGACCGGCCCGCGATTGCGTATCGAGACCGCCGCCGCCCGGGATCCCGAGCTGCGCGCCGCTTTGCTGCGTCTGACGCCTTCTCAGGACGCCACCGACTATCCGTTTGGCCAGATGCTGGCGGGGCGCACTTTCCGTACCGGCGCCCCCCAGGGACCGGTCGATCCCCATGACGATGCCGCCCTTGCCGCGGCCATGGCCGGGCACGACGTTTTAAACGCGATCCACGCCATCCTTGCCTATCCCATCACCGAGGATAAGCAAGACCATCCGACGGCGGTGTTAGTCGTCACGGGCACGGACCCGGAATACTTCACGCCGGCCTTGCGCGCGCTGCTCGAACACCTCGTGGCCAGCGTGCGGCTCGCGCTCGGTGCCTGGCGTACCCGCCGTCAGACCGATCGCTATCGCGCCTTCTACGAGGCGCTGGCGCGGGCAAGCCAAGCCATCGCCCGCGCCAGCGAATCCCAAGCCATGTTTCGCAACATCTGCCATATTCTCGCGGAATGCACCGGAGTCCCTCTTACCTTCATTTCGCTGCTGGGGGAGAAGGGAGCGGAGGTCGTGGCGAGCGCTGGCCGCGGCCAGGCCTTTTTATCGGCTCGCCCCGGGGGCAATAGCACCCAGGACCATGCTTTAGCCATCCTCCACGAGCGCGCCCGACAGGCCGATACTCCCTGTCTTTTTGAAAAGGCCGACCAGTGGCTAACAGACGAGACGCTACGACGCGAGGCCGGAATACTCGGCCTTGTATCGGCGCTCACCGTGCCGTGGAGACAGGACGGAAAGGCGGCCGGCATCCTTGGGATCATCGCGGGCGAACGCACATTTTTTGACGAAGACATGACGCGACTCATGGAAGCCCTTGGCGACGACATCGGCTTTGCCATGAGCAACTATGAGCACCGCCGGGAACTTACGCGCTTGTCTCTCTACGATCCGTTGACGATGCTGCCCAACCGCGCCTATTTCGAGCGCTCGACCCTATCGGCCATGGCGCGCGCGACGCGCTCCGGCCAAATACTGGCGCTCGGGATCATGGATCTGGACGGCTTCAAGGAGTGGAACGACCTTCAAGGACACGCGGGCGGCGATGATTTGCTGAAAACCGTCGCCCGGAAGCTCTGCGAAGTCGTGCGCGGAGGCGAGGGTGCGGCGCGTCTCGGGGGCGACGAATTTGGATTGGCTGTCAACATCGATAGCGTCGAAGCCCTGTCGCCCCTGTCCGCGCGGCTGCTTTCGGCCATTGCCCTCGCGGACCCCGAAACGCAGGTGACGGCAAGCGTCGGTTGGGCCATTTACGCATCGAGCACGACAAGCTATGAGACACTGCTTATTCAGGCGGACGATGCCCTGTATGCGGCCAAGGCCGCGGGCCGTAATACCTACCGTGTTTTTGAAGGCGACATCGCCGAGCGCTTCATGCGCCGGCGGGCTATCCATGAACGGTTCCCGGAGGCGCTGGCAGAGGGCCAGGTCATTTTTATGCTACAGCCTCAAGCACGGTGCGCGACGGGCTGCGTCGAGGGCGTTGAGCTTTTGGTTCGTTGGCGTGACGACGACAAGCTGCTCGCCGCGGAACGCTTTATCCCGGATGTGGAAAAGGAACCGCGCCTCATTCGCGCGCTGGGGCGACAGACCGTGGGCGAGGCCATTGCTGTGCGCGAGCGCTTGCGCGCCGCCGGGCACGAGCTGCGCGTAAGTTTCAATATCGGCGCCCATTACTTCCTTTACCCGACCTTTGTCGACGAAGTCACGGCAAGTCTGGGAGGGTCCAGCGCCGCCGGTCTATGCGTCAAGTTGCCGCTTGGCATGGCCTTAGCCGATGCGCGCCGGGCGGCCGGCATCATGCTGAGGCTCAAGGATCTTGGGTTTTCCGTGGCGCTTGGCCATTTCGGGACCGGCTCTGTGCCCGTAAACGAGGCCGCCGAGCTGCCCGCAGACGAACTGCGGCTCGACCGGCAATTCATCCGTCGATTCCGGCGCGACCCGGGCGCGATCGCCGTGGCCGGCGCGGCCGTGGTGCTCGCGAATGTATCGGGCCGCCGATTGGTCGCCGAGGGCATCGAGACACCGGATGATCTGCGGCTCTGGCGGCATATGGGCGGCGAATACTATCAAGGTTACCTACTCGCGCATCCGCTTACGGAGGCCGACCTCCTGGCACGGCTTGCCACCGCACCTTCTTCTCCGGCGACCGAGGTTGCGGTCTTTTCGACACGCGACCTGCTACTGGCCGCCTACGCCTTCCTCGAATGGGACGACTGCCCGGATGACGTTTTGCAAGCCGGCCACGCGCGCCTTGGGGCCTGGATGCATAAGCGCGCCGTTTGCTATCGCGAACTCCCCCAGTGGACGCGGCTTGCGACCACCTTGAACCGGGGCCTGGACCTCGACGCCCAAAGCGCGCGCGCATTCTGGCGCGACCAAATGCGACCGGCCATCCTTGCGCTTTTTCGCGAGATCGAGGCCCGCCTCACGGCCCAGCAACGCGACGCCCGCTAGCGTATCCAGGGCGGTCGAAAGAAGCTCCCATCGACGCCAAGAAGGGGCCCCCCGAGTCGGGCGTTCTGATAGTCGGAGACGTGGCCGACATTGAGGCGGGCGCCGCCGGTCGCGATCCTGGGCGCATCCTTCGGACTTGCTGAAGCGTGTGGCGCGTGCCTTTCGGCGATCCGCAAAAGGCGCCGCCGGCCGCTTTTGCCTGTCCGATTGCAAGAATGGGGGTACCCGGACGCAGTGCTCTCGGCACCGTGCCGTGCCGGGCCGCATCTTGCGATGCCAATGATGGTCGACACGCGGCCACGATTTCCCGCTTCGACGATTTACGCAATCCCGATCACAGAAACTTGGCGCTTTATAGCAAGTCCTGCGCCGTTCTACACTTGGGCTGTGTTCCAGGACTAGGCGGGCATCATCAGCCGCTAGGGGTTGCGCTGTCGGCGTGGCGAGGATGGGAAGACCTGATCGCCGCCACGTCCTGAAGGGATATTCGCAATCGGCCCATGAGTGCCGGGGTTGCGGCAGCGGCCCGGGTGTGGCGACCACGCTGGCCGCCACACCCGTCCTCTTTAGGCCTTCGTTACCGGTTTCGGCGACTTGCCCTTCCCGGCGTCAGCACCGCTCGCGGCGCCCTCATCGTCATGCTTTCCGTGAACATCCCGCCAATAGTCCTTCTTCAGCAGGTAGGCCAGGATCGACAGGATGACGAATACCCCGATCACGTAGCGGCCGAGCGTGCGGCGCTCGAAGACCGAGGGGTCGGAGGCATAGCGCAGGAACGCCACGACCTCGGCCACCTGGCGGTGATAGGCGGCGGGCGACTCGCGGCCCGGAACCAAGAGCTTACCGTTTTTCGTGTATATCCCGCCCCAGGGGG
>JAJYHM010000032.1:5484-31108 GCA_021784755.1 Pseudomonadota bacterium | reverse complement strand
TCCCAAAACGCCGGATCCGACTGCGGCAAAGGGCCCCGCCGAGCCCCACGGGATGGACGCCCTAGACGGAAGGAACGGGAGAATCGCACACCACTCGACACCGCGCAATACCGACCGCAGCGCCGCCGGGGACCACCGCATTCCTGATATTCCATCTCAGACTACACGTCGGCCTGCGCCGTAAGAGCCGCGCACCTCTACGCGCACTCCCCCAACGGGTCGATGTCATACAACGCGGCGATTCGCATCATGGGGTCGAAAAGCGGTCTTCTCGGGGCCATCGCGGCCATTTCGGGCATAGGAGCAGCTGCGCCCGGCGTTCGGACCGCCGCTCTGAAGTGGCGGGCCACGAACGACGATGATGAGCACAATGCCCGCTATAGCCCTATGAACCGGATCAAGGCTTCCAGGAGTCACCTCAAAGTGTAGATCGCAATTCCAAGCCCTATAAAAGTAGCCAAGCTCGCCAGAAACGCGACCGCCTTATTTTCGACAGTCCACTTTGTTACGGCGCGGAGACGGCCACCATGCATCTCCCACCAAGTCGTGTTTGTCTTGAGTTGGCGCGAATGCGCACGCTCTGCCAGATTTGCAAAGACATCGACCTTGCGTAAGGTCGACTGATGAAGGCCGACGAAGTTGCGCTTCTCGAAGGCTTCCGCCTCCTGCTGGCCAGTCAGGAAGTCGCGCGGCTTGATCGAGTTCCGTGCCAAAAGGTTTTCGAGCCTGGGATGGCCAATGTAGCCCACCCCGTAAATATCAATCAGAACGCGGGCTAGGTCGATCTTCCTGTCATCTTCGACGATCACCGGGGCACCTTTGAGCACCCGATGGCGGTGTTCAATCGCCGCGAAGCCGTAGTTGATATCCCGCATATTCCAATGCAGGTACTTCATGCCCTTATGGCTGCCGACGTGCTGATAGAACGCGTCGAGCATCTTTCGCTCAAGATCGTCGTAATGGGGCTCGATATGATCGAAAGCGATGCCACGCTCTTCGGCGACCTGATGGATCGAGAACGAGAGCGTCTGTCCCGAATCCAGCCGGCGCACCGCAATGGACGTGATCCGCGGCGAGGCGCCATTAGGCCGATCGTAGAAGCTCTCGCAGGAGTAATGGATAACCCAGGTATTCGCTGCATCAGCGAACACTGAGTCAAGCTTTGCCCGTGCGGTCTTTTGTTTGGCAGGAATCGGTGCTGTCATCGCCTCTCAGCCACGATTGCCTCTGTCATCGGACGCCCCGCCCATGATCGCCCGCGACAGCAGGGAATAGTCGCTTTCGCCACCCGATGAATTCCGCGATGCAAGGCTGATAAGCTCGTCTTTTGGCAACTTGGACAGCGTTCGGATGACAACCGGACCCGCTATCGCTCTCGACTTAAATTTCTGGGCAGGCGCGCCAGCGCGATCGAGGAAACGCAGCACGTCGCGCAGATTGGGGAGGAAAGTTCGATTCTCGAACGCCAGGGCCAAAGCCCGAAGCGGTTCCATGACCTCGCTACGGTCACGGCATTCCGACACAGCAATCTCGACTAAAGCCAAGTTCGGTGCTTTCTTCCGACCTGATGATGTCTTCTGGGCCAGGGCCTGCAACTGCTCTTCAAGATCCGCCGGGGTTTGCTCTACGAGCCGCGAAAGGGCGGCAAGCACCTTTTGCCGCCCATAGCGCAACACGAGGAGCCGAACGTCGATATCAAGGAGACTCTCCGTCATGCCGACACCTTAGCGAGCCCGATCTGATCAAACACCTCGTCCGCAAAGCGCCGAAAGCCGTGAATTACATCGCTTCTGGCGTAACTGGTCCAGGACAATGGAGTACCCTCACGCGCCGACTTCGCATAAGACGCCGAATAGCGAATTTGATTTTCGAATATGTGCCAGTCGTGTTTTTTTGCTTCGGTAGAAACATCTTCGATCGATTCTTGACCTTCAGGGCCCGCCGAATAGCTGGACGAGTGGACGAACGCCAATCCTGCGATTTCGATCTCGTGATCTTCGTTCTCAAGCCGAAACTCACGCAACGAGCGCGCGAGCAGGGGCAGTCCAATCGTCGCCATAAACTCGGGTTTGATCGGCACAATGATGTAGCGGCTAGCAAAATACGCAGCGTCGGTCAGTACCGATTCTGTCGGCGCACAATCTACGATGATAAGGTCGTATTTTCCTCGAACCTGAGCTAACGCCTTAGCAAGCCGGCGCTCTTTCCCAGTTGGGTTCTTTAGTGTCCGGGAAAGTTCCAACCGACTAGGAATCAAATCGAGCATGCCGTTGGCTCCGTGGCCTACTCCCTTGACCACTACCTCGGTAATATCCAGCAGCTGTGGCGATCCGCTTCGAGAGTCGGTTGGAACATATTCATCAAAGATCTGAACGACAGTGGGCTTCTTTCCCGTCACATGTTTGACGTAATCCCGCGGCCCCATCAGGGCTTGGCTGAGGTTCGACTGCGGGTCCAAGTCAACTGCGAGGGTGCGCAGCTTTTTCGACGCCGCACTGTGCGCAAGCTGCATCGCCAGCGTTGTCTTTCCAACGCCGCCCTTCATGTTTATCAGGCTCAACACCTTTGTCATTTTGTCTGCTCCTTTCGTATCCTGCCCCGTCCCTAAATCGCTTGTTTCCGCCGATGCCCGACCGGCAGTTACCCGCGCGTATTCGCGCTCAATGTTCCGCGCGGCACTCATGAGCCGCGCCTCTTTGCCGAGTTCGAGTAGCTGGATAGGATCAGCACCGAGCACCCGGGCTATTTCACAGGTCAGCTCGGGCGTTGGAATTTCACCCTGGACTTCGATCTTCGCGAGGTATGCGATGCTCTTGCCGAGCGCCGCCGCCAAGTCGCGAATCGAGAGGCCCTGCTCGGTTCTGAGTCGCTTGACCCGTCTAGCAAATGGCGTAACGATCATGTGCACCATAATCAGTGAACACGCGCACTATGTCCACCTATCTTGAGAACAGGCGAAAAGCTCGATCGGGCTGGGAATTAGACGGCTAGGTAACTGGCCGACCAACGGTCCGGCCTGTGTGGTTGGATAGATTGTGGTTTTCCGGCTCTCGTTGAGTACCCCCCCTGCTGGCGTTTCGTGCTTAAAGCTCAATGATATCAATTCTCTGAGCGACGGCTGTGCTGCCTACGGCCGCCGAAAGTCCTCCCTTGCGCGTGTTGCTTCAGTATGATAACCTCACTACCGTGACGAAACCACGCGATCCGGCCCTAGATGTGCTTCTCGACCTCGACGGGCAGGTGCTCGTGGTGGACCCGGAGGGTGGCCACTGGGTCCGGTTCGTAGTGACGCAGGTGCCGAAGTCGCCGGAAAAACCACACGGGCTGGACTACTCGCTGACGCTGCACGGGCCGGATGGCGAGCGGTTGGTCGGCTTTGACAACGCCCATCCGACGGCGCGGCAGAAGCGCGGCGATCCGCAGGATCATCGCCACCGGCTGCAAACGATCGGAGTCTACAAGTACCGGGACGCGGCGACCTTGGTCGCCGATTTCTGGACGACCGTGGACATAGTATTGCGCGAGAGAGGAGTAATCCCATGACGACACTGAAGATCGGCATTGCCAGCTATGAGGAAATGAAAGCTCGCACCATAGCTGTATCGCGCGGCGAGCGGCGTGTCGCGCCGAACGAGCCCAAGGTCTGGTTCACCTCGACGGAGTCTTTTGCCAAGGTCCTGTCGGCCGGCAATCGCGACCTACTGCGCGTGATCGCCGAGAAAGCGCCGGGCTCGCTCGACGAACTGGCGCGCATCACCGGCAAAGCCAAGTCGAACCTCTCGCGAACTCTGCGGACCATGGAGGGTTACGGCCTAGTCCACCTCGAACGTGGCGAACGTGGCCGTATCACGCCCAAGGTCATGCACGATCGCGTAGAGCTGGACTTGCCGCTCACCGTTACGCGCAAAGCGAGCTGAGTCATGACCGCGTGGACGCGAGCAGGCCGGGAAAGAGAAGAGTGCTGCGGGATAGAGACAGGCTGTTCGTTCGGGTGCGCCGCGATGCGATAGTGCCGGGATGTCCCGACCGCGCGCCAGCTTGGGCGTTGTGCCCAACGATCTCTATATCGAGCCGGAGACGTGGCCTTGCATTGGTCGGCCGCCCAAGCACAACTTTGAGAAGGGAAGAGTCGCGGACGATTGACCCGAGCACGTGCCGATTACCGACGCCGAGCTCGACGCGTTCGAGGCGTGGCTGGGCGACCTCTTCCACGAGTTGTTCGGGCCGGGCCGATGACCCGACAAGGAGACGCCTGTCATGACCGTGCCGTTGCGCGCCGCGTTGTATCTACGCGTCTCCACGGCGCGACAGGCCGAGTACGATGTCTCGATTCCCGATCAGCAGTGGCAAAGCGAAGCCCATTGCGCCGCGCGCGGCTACCGAGTCGGGGACTTACGTGGAAGCCGGCGCGCCCACCACGAATGATCGCGGACCAGAATTCCAGCGCATGATCGAGGTGGGCACAAGCAAACCTTCGCCCTTCGATACAGTCATCGTTCACAGCGTCTCGCGCTTCTCGCGATCACTTCGAGCTGGAGTTCTACGTCCGCAAGCTCGCGAAGAACGGCGTCAGGCTCGTCTCGATCACACGGGAGATGGGCGACGACCCGATGCACGTCATGATGCGGCAGATCATGGCGCTGTTCGACGAGCACCAGTCGAAGGGGAACACCAAGCACGTCCTCCGCGCCTTAAAAGAGAACGCGCGGAACGGCTCATTGGCACCTATCGGCTATCGCATTGTTGCGGCCGAGCAGCGCGACGCCAAGCTCAAGAAGAAGCTCGAAATCGATCCACTGTACGCCGATACGGTGCGGCTGATCTACCGGGTGGCCTTGGAGGGCGACGGCACGAGCGGCCCGATGGGCGTCAAGAACACGTGACCTATCTCAACCTGCGGCGCGTGTTTACCCGCCACGGCGCGCGCTGCGGCGTCGGCCAGGTTCACCGCATCCTAACCCGCAAGACCTATGTCAGCGAGCATGCGTTTAACAAGCGCGCTAAGAACAAGGCGCTGACGCCGACGACCGGGATCGTTGTCGCGCGGTGCCGCCGCTCATCGACCAAGCGACGTTCGATGCCGTGCAGGCACATCCGCGCCCACGCAATCCGAAAGTGACGCCGGCACGCGTCGTAAGCGGACCAGCCCTCCTTACCGGCATCTGCTTCTGCGCCAATTGCGGCGGCACGATGACGCTCAGGACCGGAAAGGGTGGGCGGTATCGCTATTACGCATGCTCGATCAAGGCGCGGCAGGGCGAAACCGGCTGCAAGGGCCGCTCGTCGACCCCGATGGAGAAGCTGGACAGCCTAGTCGCGGAGCACCTTGCCGATCGCTTGCTCCAGCCGGAGCGGCTCGGAGAGATTCTCGCATCCTCCGCGACCGCCGTCAGAAGCGCACAGAACGCCGACGCGAGCACATTGCCGAGATGAACAAGCGGGCGGCCGAAACCGACCTGTGGCTCAAACGCCTCTATGACGCCATCGAGGCCGGCGTCGCGATCTCGACGATCCGGCGCTGAAGGAGCGCGTCGCGAGGCTCAAGGCGATCCACAACCAAGCACAAGCCGACGCCGCGCGTGCCGCTGCGACGCTGGAAACGTCAGGTCAGCAGGCAATCACACCGTAGATAGTCCAGAGGTTCGCCAACACTGCGTGCGGGCGGATCAGGACGAGAGCGGCGGCGATCGGCGCGACCACCTTCGCGCCCTCCCCCAGCGCGTCGAGGTGGCAGATCGCAAGGTCCGCATCATTGGCTCGAAAAGTAATCTGATTCAGATGCTTGCCGCCGCCTCGGGCGTAAAGCCGGTTACGCCCGGCGTTCGCAGTTCTGTTTGAAGTGGCGGAGAGGGAGGGATTCGAACCCTCGGTACGCTTTTGGCGTACACACACTTTCCAGGCGTGCTCCTTCAACCGCTCGGACACCTCTCCCCGGAGGGCGCCAAGACTAACCCAGCTTCGCTGTTCGCGCAACGACAGGACCTATAGGCCCGCCCAAGGAAGGGCGTTATACTGCGCACCCATGGGCAAGCCCAATCTCCTGAAGACCCAGCCTCCTTTCACGGACCGCGCCACGCAACTGTCGCGCCATAGCACCCCCTATCGGGACCCTCTGGCGCGCATCCATTGGGAACGCCTGTCCGAACACCTGTTCTGGCTCCCCGAGCAGGCCGTATCGCTGTATGGGATCGAGCAATACGACGCCTTGCCGCTCGATGTCCGCAAAAGGCTGTCCCATTATGAATTCGCCCGCTTCTTGAGCGCTGGCGTCTGGCTTGAGAGCCTGTTTTTGCAAAGATTGGCGCGCGCCGCGCTCAAAGGTCCGCGCGCGACCCGTATCTACCACCTCCATGAACTGCGCGAGGAGGCCGGTCACAGCCTCATGTTTCTCGAGTTCTTCGAACGCACCGACCTCGATACCGCCGTGCTCGACGCACCTTTCGACCCCTGGCTTACGGCGCTCGGCCGCAGACTCCCCTTCCATTCGACGCTTTTTTGGAGCGCTATCCTATTGGGCGAGGAGATACCGGATCGACTCAACCGCTATGTGAGACTGCATGCCCAAAGCGTCTGCCCGGTCGCAATTGAGATCTGCGCCCTCCACAGCACCGACGAGGCGCGCCACATCGCCTACGGGCGGGAAGTACTGAGAGACAGGCTCGAACGGGCGGGAAGCCTCACGCGCATCCTTCTTGGGCGAGCCCTGAACACGCTCCTGCATCGCTTCGTAACGACATTCTACTATCCGCCCCAATCGCTCTACATCCATGCCGGACTCCCAGCGGGCCCCTGGGCTGCGCGTGTCGCCACGCACCCCGCGCGTCAACAGTTTGTCGCACACTGCCTGGGACCGACCGTGGCCCGCCTGCGCGGGCTCGGCCTGACCGTCTCCTGGCCCTAGGCGCGACCGCCTAGCTGCCGCTTCCCGAATTGCTACCACTGCCTGAATCGCTACCGTTCCCCGTCTCGCCGCTGGTCGTGCTCTTTACGACAAGATCGTTGCGCACGCTCACGACACCTGACGTTTCGCGGGCGATGCGCATGGCCTGGCGTACTTGGCTTGCCCGGTTGACAAAACCGCTCAATATGACGTGGCCGCGATACGTGTCGACCTTGATCTGGAAGCCTTGTAGCACCTGATCCTTCAGGATGCCCGCCTTGATCTTCGAGGTGATGGCCGCGTCATGAAAGTATTGTCCCGTGGTTTCGCGCGAGGGCGTACTCGAACAACCCGCCCCCAGGGCCAACACCGTCCCAACAATGGCGCTCGCCAATACCCTCTTCGGGTCCAACGTCCTCTGTTTGTTCGTCATCATGCCGCCCTCTTATTGTTGTTCCTGCGATAGATTGTCGCAGATGGCTCGCCTAGCGCATCAATTCTTGAGCGAATCCACCCACTTCTGAATATTCTCCCGCGACTCTCCGTGGCGCTCCTGGATCTTACCCAGAAGTTTATCGTAGTTGCCCTTGATTTCGGTGAGATCGTCATCGGTAAGCTTACCCCAACGACGCTTGGCCTCACCCTTCACCTGCGTCCACTTCCCCTGTAACTGCTCTTTGTTCATGGCTGAAAGCTCCTCAAGTTTAAGGGATTTTGTTGAGAATGGACCTTTAAGACCCGTAACCGCCCGATCCACTGTCCTGGTGGTCTTGGTCGTCACTGCGATGGCGCTCGTCACTGTGATGACGCTCATCACTGCGCTGGAAGTGGCCGGGGTGTGCCCCCCTTACCGCGGATCCCGCATGGATTCTGGACGCGCCATCATTCAAGCCATGATAGATCACCGATCGGACCGGCGCCGCAGAAGCCGCAACCGACCCGAAGGCCAAGGCTACGCCCACTATAAGATATTTTAGAGCCATCCCTACCTCCTTCGTTCGACAATGAAAACTCATTGTCAAACGAAACGCAGGAGGTCGAATCTGACCTTAGGCCATGCGGGCTGCCGGTTCCAGACTGATAGCACGGGGGGCACGAAGATAGGGTGCCACAAACGGGGAGATATTGCGGGCGCGCTGCGACGGCTCAGCCGCTCCGCGCCCCAAAAACTCGAGCAGCCACACTTGGTGCCCAATCTCCTCATGCAGAATGGCAAGCACGAGATTATAGGTCCTGTTGTCTTTGCCCGAGGTCACGCTGCAAAGGTGAGTGTAGGCCCGCACCGACTCGTCGGCGGCCTTGAGCAGTATGGGAAGGATCTGCGGGGCATCCGCCTCGGCCGGGAGGTTGCGCAAATCACCCAAGCCTCCGACCTCGCCTGTGACCGTGGCCGGCAACCGCCCACCCAACTCGTAGATCCGCGGGACGAGCGCCTCGAAGTGGTTCCGATCCTCTTCGCGGGCGTCTTCGACAACGCGCCGTAAGGCATCACCCTCCACACCCACGAGATGCATCCGAAGCAATGTGTAATAGTAGTAGTTACCCATCTCGGCCAGCGCCCGCTCAACCAAAAGATCGACCAAGCGCTCAGCATCCACGCCACTCGACTCTACAAGATCCCTTGCGACACACCTTGTCATAACACCCTCCTTCAAAGGTTCCCGCGTGGCGCCGCTTCCGGCACTCACTCTCGGGCTAACCTATTGTCGGATGGACGCGCCCGCTCGACGATCAGACCTTGGTCCTACGGCTCATTGAACCCCAGGGGTGGCCCGCTCGTGAGTCGTTTCCTCCGCGCCCCGCGACGCGCTCGCGGCCTTAGCAGCGGCACTTACCACCGCATCGCCAGCCTTTTCTCGCCCCTCATCCATGGCATCCGCCACGCGCCTCGACACATTCCGGGTCGCATCGCGCGCCGCGCCTACGGCACCGCGCACAGCCCCGGAAACGCTGTCGCCTTTGGATTTCGCAAATTCACCCAAAGACGATCGGATCTCACGCCCGGATTTTGGCGCCAGAAGCGTAGCGACCGCATAGCCCAGCGCCACGCCACCCATGAACATCATGACCTTCGCCCCGGCGTGATCCGAAGCCACAGGCAGGTACTGTGCATTCATTTCCATACGTACACCTCCTCAATAGAAAAGACCGGACGTCACGCGTCCCGTGGACTGCGCCCCGCCAAGTAATAAATAATCATACCCACGAGCGGAAACACCAGCACCACAACGATCCATATCACCTTGTGGCCGATGCGCGCAGAGCCAAGCAATATGCTGATAATCGCAATAATGTCCAATATCACGACGATCGTGCCCAGTAGCGAGTATGAGCTCATGTCCCTCACCCTTTGTTCTCTTGCGAGCGTAGTGCCTAGTCTACCCGGTACAACGGAGTCCGCCATCGACCTCAGGGCCTACATAGAAACACACCCTTTGAAAGCCTCTCCAGGCCGCTCTCGCATGAGCTTCCTGGCCGTAACGACACGCAAGGAACCCGCCGCAGCACTGGCCGCCTTCGGACCCGGATGTGCCTGTCGACGCGTTGCGGCACTGACACCTTTGACGACTTCCCGGAAAACTTACAACAGCGAAGGCCGCCGCGTGTACGCCCGAGTGCACCTTGCGCGCACGGGGCCTGGGCTTGGGCCTTGCCTCGGATCAGGTAGGAAAGATATAGTGGAAGAACTCCGTACGGCTCGACACTCCGCACTTCTCATAGATCGTGCTGATATGCTGCTTTAGGGTCTTCTCCGAATTGCCCGTCAACCTCGCCATTTCCTGGGTCGACAAGCCCTTCAGGAGCAGTCGCGCGACCTCGCACTCCTTATTCGTCAAGCTCGCTTGATTCAAGGCCCGCTCGCGCGCCCCGATCAACCCCTTGGGTTCTTGCCACAAACGCTCCAGGACCCGCTTCAAATCGCTCGTCGAAAATGGCTTTTCGAGTAGATAGGCAGCGCCGTGATTCAAGGCCTCCTTCACCCGATTTTGGTCGGCAAAGGCGCTGATCACGACCACCGGCATTGGCATCCCGGCCTGCTCGATTTTCCGCAACACTTCGAGACCGTCGGGCTTGCCGGTATCGAGCATAATGTCCGTAATCACCGCGTCATAAGAGGCTTCTTTCCAAGCAGCCGCCGCCTCCTCGAACGTCGACACCCATCGGCACGCCATACCCAGCCCCTGGAGGGATTGGGACAGCGCCTGCCCCGCCACAGTCTCATCCTCGATCAAGAGTATCTGCCGCGTCCGGCGCATCGCACTCGTATCGCGTCGCCGCGATTCCTGCATCCCTGCGGACAAGCCGCTTCTTGCTAGCCGTACCGTCATTTGCATCCCCTTTTTTTTGATATCCCACATTCTTGATATCGCCAACCACTATATAGCCGCCCACGAATTCCTGTCACGTCCTCATTGCACCGCGCCCCGCACGGGCACGGCGACACGTCCCTTGCGGCTTTTTGCAGCAAGGAGCTGTGCATCAGCCGCGCGTCGCAAAAACTCGGCGGAAGTCGCCGGATAGGTGGAAACGCTATAGGAAAACCGCATCGGCCATAAGGACATGGTGCTCTCTGCCACATCCTTTACAAGCCTCATGGCAAGCTCGTGGGCCAAGCGCTCGCCGATCTCCGGGAGGATCATGGCGAACTCATCGCCTCCTATGCGACACGAGACGTCCGCCCCTTTGCGGGCGCGTTCCGCCAAAACTTTGGCGGTGCGCCGCAAAATCTCGTCACCCCCGGATAGGCCCAGGTGCGTGTTGGCCTCTTTGAAATCATCCAGATCGATCAACAGCAAGGATACGTCGCGCCGATAGCGCTCCGCGCGCGCCAACTCGCGATTCAGCGCCAAATCGAACGTCCGGCGGTTGCCAATCCCCGTCAACGGGTCGTGCTCCGCAAGCCATGCCATGCGCGCGTATTCCGCGCCATTTCTGACACTCAAGGCTAATATACGCGCGCAGGCCTGCGCAAAATGCCGTTCCCAGGCGGAGAAGTCTTCGCCGGCGCCGTCACGAATGAAGTCCAGGCGCCCGACGCACACATAGTCGACAGCAAGCGGCACCGTCAACACGACGACACCGCGCTCGGAACCCGATTCCACCTGAAAATAGGGCAAGGCGTCGACGGCCCCGCTGCCTGCCACATGGAGTACGTCGAGGTCACATAAGCTGTTTTCAGGAGAGCGCTTGAAACTGCAATGACCGACGGTAGCGCCCGCACCAGGCCGCGACCAGTGCGCCCGCACCCCCATGACATCGTTCTCAAGCTGCAGGACCACGACATGCTCACACGGTATCAACTCGGCCATGGCCGTGACGGTCGCCGGAAGCGCCTCGTCGAGGTCCAAGGACTTGCCGGCAAGGTACGCAATCTGCATCAGCCAATCGAATCCCGTCCCTCCCGCCTTACCGCGGCTCTCATCCGGCCCCATCTCGTCGCGTCCATTGTATGACGGGGCCATTGTACAAACCGGCCGCCCTGCCATTATCGGACATTAGTCGGACAGTGTTTATGAGTTCCATAAAAATGTCGAAAACTCATGAGACCGCTTTGGCGAGTGTCGCCCGCACCGTCTCTATCAGGGTGCCGACACCAAAGGGCTTCGCGAGATAACCCGCGAATAGAGCACCCCGGGTCTTTTCCCGGGCGCTCGCCTCATCGTAGCCACAGCAAAGGAGCACGGGTACGCGCTCGTCCAAGGCGTGCATCTCCTTGAAGGCGTCTTCTCCGCCTTTGCGCGGCATGGAGAGATCCAATACCACGAGATCGATTTCCGTCATGTTTTCACGAAAGAGCCGTACTGCCTCGACCCCATCTGGGGCGACCAGAACGCGATAACCAAGGGGCTCCAAGGCGCGCTGCGCGAGCGAGCGCAGCATTTCCTCGTCATCCACAAACAGGATGGTGCGGTGCTCGGCTTCGCGCACCCTCTGCACCTTCTCGGGTCTGCGGCGTTCGCGTTCCGGGGCGGCTGGTAGCACAATACGTACAGTCGTACCACCCCCTGGGCTCGTATCGATGTCGATACCGCCGCGATAGGCCTTCACGATACTCAAGACCACACTCAGACCGATGCCGCGCGCCCCTTCCTTGGTGGTAAAGAAGGGTTCGAAAATCCGCGCAGTCAAGGCCGGGTCCATCCCACAGCCTGTGTCCGAGACCTCAAAGACCGCATGCGAGCCCGGCTGCGGCCATCCGTAGGCGAACCGCCCGCGTTCGTCGTCCCCTATATCCACGCGATCCGTGGTGATCGAAAGCGTTCCACCCGCCTCAGCCATGGCCTCGCTTGCGTTCATACACAGATTGAGCATCACCTGCTGAATCTCAGTAGGATCGGCCTCGATGGGCGGGATATCGGGTCGCAAAGCCTTGCGCACCACAATCGACTTTTGCATCCGCGAACGAAGGATGACGAGCATGGTCGTCACCATGCTGTTCAGATAAACGGGCTCCAAGGCGCCCTTGCCCGGTCCCGCGAAATCCAAAAGTTCGCGATTCAGCTCGGCGGCGCGCTCGGACGCCTGGATGATAGTCTCGATGTCCGCTTGCACGGCGTGCTCTGGCGGCAGCGCCATACGGGCAAGCTCGGCGCTGCCGACGATGCCTGTTAGGATATTATTGAAATCGTGCGCGATCCCGGCGGCGAGCACGGCGGTGTTCTCGTGCTTCTGCGATTTGATGACAAGTTCGCGCAATCGTTGGGCATTATCCTCCGATTCGTGGCGACGGCTCACATCGCGCGATACCGCGACCCAGTATCCGGGAACGCTCAGCGGGGCAGCCGAAAACTCGGTCCACAACATCTCACCATCGCTTCGGTAATCGATGAGCTCGGCACGTACCGGATGACCGGCGCGTAACTCATGGCGTATTTCGTCGAGCTTGCGCATGTCGGTTCGGGGGCCAGGCGAGAGACACAGGAGACGGTCGCCTGAATGCCCGTTCACGGCGCCCATGCGTCGGACGCAGGCTGGGTTGCGATAGATGATGTCATAGCCATCGTTCGGCCGGCTGCGTGCGATCAGGACCGACTCCTCCAGATAGGACAGGATCTCCCCCGCAAGCTCGCGCCCCACGCGCCGGTAGGCAATCCCTTGCAGGCGCGCACCCAGGCGCCCCTCGTCCTTGGTCGAGAGCGCGTCGAGCGCCCCCCAGCGCAAGGCCGCAGTGACCAGCCCGTCTTCGATCTTCTCGGCCACCACGATGACAGGCCGCAGGACCACGGCCTGCGCCCAATCACGCCACTGCCGGAACGCCGACGCGCCCACGAGCACTACGTCTTGCGTCAGATCCTGAAGTTGCGCAGAAGCGGCCTCCGACCACGGAAGCTCCTTCAGGTCGACATTCAATTCCTCATCCCGACAGACCTTCGCGACCCATGGCAGGTCCACACCCAGACACAAGATCGACAGGCTTTCCTGGTTAGCGGTCATACGGGCCACCCGACCTCTCGAAACGATAAGGGGGTAACAAATGCGCGGATCTCATGCCGACTGAAAACGCAGCACGAAGCGCGTCCCGGCGGCTCCTGTATAGCCGAGCGACAAGGGTGCGCCGGCGGCGCTCGCCAAGGCATGCGCGATGGCAAGCCCAAGACCCATACCGCTCGTGTTAGTCGTAGTCAGCGGCTCGAACAAACGCTCCCGGACCTCGTCGGGCAGACCCGGGCCGCTATCCTCCACCCACATCTCCACATCATCACCAACCCGCCGAACCTGCACCCATAGACTGCGCGCGGCCGATGGCGGCTGCTCCGACAGAATCTGAAGGGAGTTCAGTATCAAATGATCGATGGCCTGCACCAGAAACTTGGGGTCAGCGACCACCATGGTGTCGCGGTCGGCGTCCACGCTGAGATTCACCCGCGATTGGCGGGCGAGCGGGCGCACCATCTCCGAGACCTCGGTCAGCACCTGGGCAAGACCGACCGGACGGCGTGCGATCTCTCCGGAAAACTCGCCGATCTGGGCTACCACCTTGCGAATGCGCATATTGATACGTTCGAGTTGTTCGAGGACCTGTATGCGCACCCGGTTGGGGTCGACGGTGGGGGACTCAAGGGCTTCTATAAGGAGTTGGATATTGTGAAGGGGGTTGCGGACATCATGAAGCACGGCCGACAGGCTGATCCAGAGCGCCTGATTGCGCTCCACGCTCATGAGGCGTTGCCTGAAGCCTTCGGATGTGACGAGCGCCTGCGCAAGCTTGGTTCGCGCCCTGATCCATGCGACGAAGGCCCCCGCCCCTCCGCCCAGCAACGCGGGTACCCCCAGCAACAAGAGCACCGGATCGCGCAAGGATACCAGCGCCGCCGACAACCGGTAGTGGTATTCGAGATAGCCCGCGACGAGTCCCAGGACCACACCGCCGAGAGTATAAAACGCGCCGCTCAGATCCTGTCGAATGACCCCCTGATAAGGGTGCCGCACGCGCAGATAGAGAAGATTGGTGGGATTCGCGCGGCCCTTTCTGTGCCCCGCGGCCCTACCAAGGCTACTCGTGGCACGACCGCCATCGTCTTGCTCGGGACAACTTCCTGTCATGAATCCGTCCTCTTCGCTGCCACACCTACCGCGAAGCCCGATTCGGAAAACGCTCGACCCGCGCTACCCTATTTCGGTATCGCAGGCTGAGTCGGCCAACCTTGGCCTTGATCTCTCCAGTAATGGCGGAGAGGGTGGGATTCGAACCCACGTGGGGCAATGCCCCCAACAGATTTCGAGTCTGCGCCGGTATGACCGCTTCGGTACCTCTCCCAGGCCGCTAAGCTTAACTGGAGTCGCCAAGAAAGGATAGAGGGGGTATTATCGGGCCCATGTGCGCGACCAGCGATAGAACCAAGGGGGGCAACCCCCGGCTTTTGCGATGGATCGCCCAGGCCCCGTAGCCACCGCCCTGACGCTCGCTGCCCTTACGGCGATGCTGCTCGGCGGATGTTCATCTCACCACGCTCGTTCAAAACTCGTACGTCTGCCGGGCCAGAAGCGCGGCGAGCTCGTAGTTCTCACCCGCACGGGACCGACCACCTATTACCAAGGCGCGCAAGGTCCGGCAGGGATGGAGTACGACATGGCCCGCGATTTCGCCGACTTCCTTGGGCTGCGATTGAAGATCAAGGTCGTAGGTCATGATCGAGGCCTCCTCAAGGCGCTCGCCGCGGGCAAAGGGGATCTCGTGGCCGGACTCACCGTCACCTCGGCCCGCAAACGCCTGGCGCGCTTCGGCCCCCCCTATCAGATCGTGCATGAACAACTCGTCTACCGTGGCGGCACGGACAAGCCGGCCGCGCTTAAGGACATCGTCGGCCACACTATCGAAGTGGTGGCGGGCTCGAGCGCCGAGACCACGCTCGACCACCTGCGGCAGACCCTTCCCCATCTGAGCTGGACCGATGCCTCGCACATGCAGGCCGACGAACTCCTCTTCCTGGTGTGGCAGGGCCTACTGCGGTTTACGATCGCCGACTCCAATGTCGTCTCTGTCAATCGTCGCTACTACCCCGAACTCCGTGTCGCCTTCGATATAGGACCGCCGCACCCGCTGGCCTGGGCCTTCCCCAAACACCGCGACACCAAACTCTATCGCGCCGCGTTCCGCTTCTTCACGCAGATGCGCCGTTCGGGGCAGCTCGCCGACCTCATTGCCCGCTACTATGGCGTGACGCGCTACAACTACGTCCATATCCATACCTATCTCGAGCGCGTTCGGGCGGCCTTGCCGATCTACGCCCCACTGTTTCGCAGCGCCGGTGCCCGTTACCACATTCCCTGGCGCCTGCTTGCGGCAGTGGCCTATCAGGAATCGCGATGGGATGCGCGCGCCGAATCCCCGACGGGGGTCCAGGGCCTCATGATGCTAACCAACGACACCTGCCTCTCGCTCGGAGTCACCGACCGCCTGAACCCGCGACAAAGCGTCGACGGGGGGGCGCGTTACCTGCGCACACTCTTGGACGCCCTGCCGCCGGCGATCCCGCAGCCGGATCGCACGTGGATGGCGCTTGCCGCCTATAATATCGGCCAAAATCATCTTGAAGACGCCCGCTGGCTCACGCGCGAACAGGGGGCGAACCCAGATCGCTGGGCCGACGTCGAGCAACGCCTACCGCTGCTCGAAGACCCGTGGTGGTTTCGCAAGACACACTTCGGCTACGCCCCAGGCTATGTAGCCGTGCAGTACGTCAACCGCATACGCGTCTACTACCGCATATTGCGCCAGCTGCACCACACTACCGGCAACACCCGCTCTCTGCTCTTTCAGTTAAGCGAGCCCACGATCTGACGAAGGCGTCCGTCGCGCTCGAAAGAAGTCCTGCAGCAAGGCCTGGCATTCGGCGGCCAATACGCCTCCACTGACCGCCACGCGGTGATTGAATCGGGGCTCGTTCGTGAGCGTAAAGGCCGAGCCCGCGGCCCCGACGCGCGGGTCGGGCGCCCCGAACACGAGACGCGCGACGCGCGCGTGCACAAGCGCCGCCGCGCACATCGCGCAGGGCTCCAAAGTCACATACAAGACGCAATCCTGCAGGCGATAGTTGCCGATCTGCTGGCCGCCCGCGCGTAAGGCGAGGATTTCGGCATGAGCGGTGGGATCGTGCAGCGCGATCGGGCTATTGTAGGCCCGCGCAATCGCCACGCCCGCGCGCACGAGCACGGCCCCCACCGGTACCTCGCCCGCTACGGCCGCGCGCCGCGCAAGCGCGAGCGCCTCTGCCATCCAGAACTCCTCGTCCGACACTCGCCCGCCCCCGCACGTGACTGATCCCAAACAGCACCGGCCCATGAGGCCTGTTCCCGCACTTTGCGGAGACGACCTGCCACTCATGGTGCGATCGCTTATACTAACGCGCCGCGCGGCCCATCGCTCGCCGATGTCGCGCCGATCACTATATAGCCGATCACTATATATACGTCAGGAGCCCCATGCCGACACCGCAGACCCAAGACACCGATGTCACGCGCTTCGTGGTGCGCTTAGGGCTGGTAAGCCTCTTTGCTGATTTCGCCTACGAGGGGAGCCACGCGATCCTCGGCGCCTTCTTGGCGACCCTCAAGGCAAGTCCCGTGCTCGTAGGCCTCATCGCCGGCGCAGGCGAACTCTTGGGCGCGGGCGTGCGCTTCTTCGCCGGACACCTCGCGGATCGGACGCGCCGCTATTGGCCCATCATGGCCGCAGGCTACCTCGCGAACCTGCTTGCCGTCCCGGCGCTGGCGCTCGCCCGCGATCTCTGGATCGCCGTGCCTTTGATATGGGCCGAACGACTTGGCAAGGGTTTTCGTACGCCGGCGCGCAATGTCGTATTGGCCCAGGCCGGGGAGCGCCTCGGCGTGGGACGTGCCTTCGGGCTCCACACCATCCTCGATCAATTCGGCGCCCTGCTAGGCCCCCTCATGGTAGCCGGGATCGTGGCCGGCTTCGGTTACCACGCCGCCTTCGCCTCTCTGCTCGTGCCAGCAATGGCCTCGCTCGCCATGCTCGTCTCTGCGCGCGCCCTGGCACCCCCCCTTAAGGCGCGGCCAGCCGCCGAGCCCATGGCGGCCCTGCCACCGGTCTTCTACGGCTACATGGCCTTCGCCGCGCTCACGGTCATGGGGCTTGCCCATTTCATGTTCTTCTCCTACCACTTGGCCGTGATTCATCGCCTCGCACCACCGTGGATTCCCGTGCTCTACGCCTTGGCCATGGCCGTAAACGGGCTCACCGCACTCGTCGCTGGCCGACTCTTCGACCGCATCGGCCTCAAAGTTCTCTATTTGCTCCCCTTGCTTCTTTTGATCGCAGACCCCCTGCAGTTTCTATCGCAGTCACCGCTTGCCCTCGCGGCGGCCGCGGCCGTCTGGGGCGCGGCACTCGGGGTCCAGGACGGCGCCTTGCGGGCGGGGATCACTCGTCTTGTCCCCGCCCCGCGACTGGGGGCGGCCTTCGGCCTGTTCGATGTGGGCTTTGGTCTGGCCTGGATGGTTGGAAGCCTCGCCATGGGCGCGCTCTACCGCATTCGTCCGGGCGATCTCGTGAGCTTCGGCGCAGCGACAGAAGTACTCGCGCTCGGCGTACTCACCGTCCTTGTGTCGCGCACGAAAAAGGCGTGGTCGCCTTGACTTCCTCCCCTCCCTAAAGGAGTTGTTGACGGTTGTCCATGTGCGTTCATTTTCTGAGTTTTTGCATCGGTGACTCTTCCTATTTCCCTGAAAAACGGCCTAAACGGTGTTGCAACCTGTTTGCGCACACCTACGTCGCGCGCACAAGCGCGCCTCTGGACACGGTGACCACAAGCCTTTTAGTTGGGGTTTTATTTATGTTCGACTAAAACGTTGGCACTGAACCGTGACGATGCGGCGAGTGGGCGGCCGTCATACGTTTCTCATCGCCATATACGCCCATACGCCGGGTCCCGAGCAAACCTGGGGCGGGGCCCTCGCGCACACCATGTGGCCAGATCACACAACGAGATATGAACCGCCGAAAAATGGTTACGGAAGAATCCCGATCGCCTTATAGAAATGCATCATCAAGGGATTCGAAAAAGCGACCATGGCGGCGATGATCATGAGCCACACCTTATGGACATGAAACCGCGCGTCCATTTCGGTTCGCAGATTCCTCTCAAGAGTATCAATCTTGTCGTTGAGGCCCCCGATCTTATCTTCAAGGTTGCGGGCCACGCCATCAACCTTGTGGTTCAGGGCCGCGATCTTATCTTCAAGGTTGCGGGCCACGCCATCAACCTTGTGGTTCAGGGCCGCGATCTTATCTTCGAGGTTACGGGCCACGCGGTCGATCTTGTCGTTCAGGGCCATGATCTTGTCGTTGAGGTTGCCAGCCATGCCGTCGATCTTGTCGTTGAGGTTGCCAGCCATGCCATCGATCTTGTCGTTGAGCGCTTGGACTCGCACTGTCAATACGTCCACCCGCGCCGCCATGAGATCGATTCGCACGCTGCTCTTAACGAGGTCGTCGCTCGTCGCTACACCTTCGTTCAGAGCGCCCTGCAAGGCATTACTCATGGCATGCGCCTCATCGTCGCCCATACCGCCCGCCTTGATGGTGGAAATGTATTTTTGCGTATCGAAGAGGGTCCGCATGCCTTCGCCCGTGCCAGAATGGGAACCAAGCCGACGGATGAACGCGCGGCTTGCTCGCTCGCCAAAACATCATTCTGTTGGGTGCGCATGTTCCTGTATACATGCCGTATCGACATCTCCGAAAACCCGCCCGCTCTCAGGAAAGCGTCGCTTGGCTCGCGGGCCGCCATCACGGCACCCCGAAGGCAGGCACTCCCAGGCCGCCCGCGGCGACCACACAGCTCTAGCGCAGGCGCATCAACACCCTAGCACTGCGCAAACATCCATGCCGCCGCCGATTTGGTACAAAGACCCTGCATTTTCCGGCAGGAAAGCGCCCTGACCGCGCGGCCAGCACCACCCTAGAGACCATCGCGGCGTCACCCGCGCACCTATAACCGTCGGCCCGCCCACGGCCTCGCCGGTTCCTAGGGCCAGCGGTGCTCTCCGTCATCACCTTACGCACAGATTGTGGATTCGCGGTGACCAAAAACGCCGCGCCGACATCCGTTAGCTGCCGGCCTGGTATGGGGCAAGCCGTCGAGAGTTCGACCGCCGGGCTGGAAGACAGGAAATTGACTTCCTCCCGCCAAGCCTAAACGGCTATGGCGTGAACTTCGTGCTTCATGGTGCTCGGGCTTGGGGCGCTGCTGCGTCCGCGCTTCAGGCCTACCGAAGAGACTGTTAGTCGCGAAGGTTCTTAAGGGCGCCGGCCCCATCGGGGGCCACCGACGCCCTTATCCGGCGGCGCGCAGATCGGCCGTCTCGGCCCTGTCCGTGCGGCACTTCCAGCGCTCGTGAAGTCGCACGACCTCGCCTATGACGATAAGCGTGGGAGGGCAAATGGCCTCCTGGGCCACGATCTGCGGAAGGTCTGCGAGCGTGCCCGTCAGGACCCGCTGCTCGGGTGTGGTCCCCCGTTCGATTAAGGCCGCAGGCGTCGTGGCCGGCAGGCCGTGGGCCATGAGCTCGCGACTGATGGCCGGGAGCGCCGCGACCCCCATGTAGAACACGAGGGTCTGGTGCGGGCGGGCGAGCGACTCCCAGTTCAGCTCCAGGGTGTCTTTCCGGCAGTGGCCTGTGACGAAGACGCAGGACTGGGCGTAATCGCGATGGGTGAGCGGCAGATGCCCGTAGGCCGCACAGCCGAGGGCGGCGGTGATACCGGGTACCACCTGGAAGGGGATGCCGGCCTCTACGAGCGCGTCGATCTCCTCGCCGCCGCGCCCGAATACGAAGGGGTCGCCGCCTTTCAGGCGCACGACCCGCTGGCCGGTGGCAGCAAGATCCACGAGCAACTGATTGATCTGCTCTTGCGGGACCGCGTGGTGTCCGGCGTTCTTCCCAACATCGATACGCTGGGCCTCGCGCCTGCAGAGCGCGAGAATGGGGGGCGCGACTAGGCGGTCATGGACGACGACGTCCGCCTCCTGCATGAGCCGCAGGGCGCGCAAGGTCAAAAGATCCGGGTCGCCTGGGCCTGCCCCTACGAGCGATACGAGGCCTGCGCCGTCGCCCTCCGGCTGCGCGAGCTCACGATCGAAGACCTGAGCCGCCGCCACGCCCTGGCCGGCCAGCAGCAGTTCGGCGGTTGGCCCCTGGAGCACGCGCTCCCAGAAGCGGCGCCGGGCGCGCGGGGAAGTGATCCGCTGACGGACCTCAGGGCGGCGCTTGGCCATGAAGGCGGCCAGCGCTCCATAAGTGGAGGCAACCAGGCTCTCGAGGCGTGCCCGCAACAGGCGCGCGAGCACAGGCGAGGTGCCGCCGCTCGATACGGCGATGAGCACAGGCGAGCGATCGATGACCGAGGGCATGATGAAGGTGCAGAGCGCCGGGTGGTCGACCACGTTGACCGGCACGCGGGCGGCCGTGGCGGTCTGATAGATAAGCTTATTGGTGGCGGCGTGATTGGTGGCAGCGATCACGATGCGCGCACCGGCCACATCCTCGACCGCGAACGACCGTGCGATATGGGTGATGGCGCCCGCAGCCTTCATCTCCAAAAGCGCAGGCACGAGATCCGGCGACACGACGATCACTTGCGCCTGCGCATTTTGCAAAAGCGCAACCTTACGAGCCGCCACTTCGCCCCCGCCCACGACGAGCACGCGCGCCGACCGGATATCGAGGAAGATCGGTAAATAGTCCATGGAGACCCCATTCAAAGGTATTGCGACAGTCCACACCGCAAGCACATTCCAGGCCATACCCCAGGAGGGATACGACCTCGACCCATGTTTTCTGAGGCGGTCGACATCCTCGCCGCCCTGCTGAGCGGCGCGGCTTGCTGCGCCGCTGGTCCCGCACCAGTTCAGGTCAAGTTATCCGCGCACACAGGGCCCGAGCCCGATCAAACGGGCCCGGGCAGACCGCCCCATGCTGGCGCAGTCAGGAGGGCCATGCCCGTAATCGGGCATGGCAAGGCGCCAAGCCGCCCCGGCACTGCGGGCTACCACCGGATAGGCCGCCTAGGCATCGTTCTTGCTACACACTTCGCCACACAACCCGAGAGACTTTCCTTATGACCGAGCCGCGCCCCGGCTGGACGCTCGCAGAATGGCAACAGGCTTATGCGAGTGGAGCCATAACGACCGCGGCCCTCTACGACTACGTGGCGCGCCTATCCGCCCAAGATCCCGTATGGATCACCCTGGCCGACCGCGCGCGCCTGGCCACCGAGCTCGAAGCGCTCGAACGTCGGCGTGCCGGAAGCGACCCGGCCTCGCTGCCCTTGTATGGGATACCCTTTGCCGTCAAGGACAATATCGACGTGGCCGGATGGCCGACGACCGCCGCCTGTCCGGCCTTCTCCTATATCGCCCACGCGACCGCGCCTTCGGTGGAACGTCTGGAGGCCGCCGGTGCCGTCCTGATCGGCAAGACTAATATGGATCAATTTGCCACGGGACTCAGCGGAACCCGGTCCCCTTACGGGGCCGTGCCCAACAGCATCGATCCGGCGTACATATCCGGGGGCTCGAGTTCCGGATCGGCCGTCGCCGTCGCCCGCGGCCTCGTGCCCTTTGCCCTCGGCACCGACACGGCCGGCTCCGGACGCGTACCGGCCGGATTCAACAGCATCGTCGGACTGAAACCCACCCGCGGATGGTGGTCCACGCGCGGCGTGGTCCCCGCTTGTCGCACGCTTGACTGTCTCTCGGTCTTCGCGCTCCGCGTCGCCGATGCCGCGCGCATCGCCGCGCTTCTCGCCTTTCCCGACGCCGAGGATCCCTACTCCCGGGAACATCCGGGGCGGGCTGCGCCGCGGCCGTTTGACCCCATGCGACTTGCCATCCCCGATGCCTTGGAGTTTTTTGGAGACACACAGGCCGCACGCGCCTTTACGGCCACGGTTGACGCCCTACAGACCCTCGGCGCGCGCATCAAGACCATCGACTTTACCCCCTTTCGTGCGCTCGCCGACCTCCTCTATGAAGGCCCGTGGGTCGCGGAGCGCCTCGCCACACTCACACCCTTCCTTGAACGCCAACCCACGGCCCTCCATCCGGTCTTGCGTGAGGTGTTTGCCGCCGGCACAGACCTTTCGGCCCGCGACGCCTTTGCCGGCGAACACGAACGAGCGCGGCTCGCCGGCCTCATCGCCCACCATCTGCGCGACGTCGACGCCCTGCTCGTACCGACCGCGCCCACGATGTACACCATCGAAGAGATGATACGCGACCCCTTACGCCTGAACACACGGCTCGGATTCTATACAAACTTCGTGAACCTCGCGGACCTCTGCGCGCTCGCGGTCCCCGGGGTGCGACGCGAGGACGGACTGCCCGCGGGCGTGACCTTCGTGGGTCGCGCGTGGCACGATCAGGCGCTCGCCGTCCTGGGACACGCCTTGGAGCGGCACCTCGACCTTCCGCTGGGGGCCACAGATCGACGATCCACCGGTGGCGATGCGCAAGCCCTCCCCAGCATGACCCCGAGCGTGCCCTTGGTCGTGGTCGGCGCCCACATGCGCGACCTGCCCCTGAATTCCGCCTTGACCTCGCGTGGCGGCGTTTTTTGCGCGCAAGCACGCACCGCCCCGATATATCGGCTCTATGCGCTCCCCGGCGCCCCGGCCCGACCAGGCCTGGTCCGCGACGACCCGGGCACCTCCATCGAAGTCGAGATCTGGGATATACCAATCGGCCATTTCGGCTCGGTGGTCGCGGAAGTGCCTGCCCCCTTGACGATAGGAACGGTGATCCTCGAAGACGGGCGCTCGCTCAAAGGCTTCCTTGCCGAAAACCACGCCGTCCGGGGTCTGACCGATATCAGCGCCTGGGGCGGGTGGCGCGCCTATCTCGCGCACCCCAACGGTCCTCCATCCCGGTGACCATAGGCCCCCGGCCCGAGGCCGCGATCGGGCGGCCAAGACCGCGCGGAACACCAGAGCGTGAAGATTGGCCGGGCGGGAACCATCCGAGGTGTGGAGTGGTGGAAGTGTCATCGCGACGATCGGCCGTTTGGTCCGCGATGAGCACGAAACTCAAGCCCTAACCGTTCAGCTTGGGCGGGAGCAGTCCCTACCGCCCAATCCGGACACCTCGCACGAACAAGCCATCGGACTCCAGAAATGGCATAGGGACGCATAGGCCGGCCGATCCTCGGGCCGCGGCCGGCGGTTCCGGGCGACCCCTGCCCCGCCGGGGCACCCGGCATGCCCTCGGTCTTAGCGTAGCCACGCTACGCGCGACCGGCGGCGACATCCCCTCCCAAGGCCCACGACTGTCGCTCGCGCACGAAGGCCGCCTGCTGGCGCGCCTTGAAGGCCTCAATGCCGGGCCGCTCAGTCTCCAGGAAGCGTTGGTACTCGGGCCACGAGAAATATCCCTCCTCGATACGGACCGCGAGCCGTCCGCGCGCGAAATCCGCGCGCATCGCCAACAATTCCTCCTCGCTCACCGGAAAAAACCGGATGCGATCGAAGAATCGCAAAAGCCACGGGTCGCTATTGACGAAGGGCGCAGTCGCGGGCCCGCGATTCCACATCTGCAGAGTGCGTCCCACGAACTGATAGCCGCCAGGGCCCTCCATCCCATAAATACAGAGATAGGCGCCGCCTATACCGACCGCATTCTCGGGGGTCCAGGTCCGCGCCGGATTGTACTTCGTGGTGACAAGCCTATGCCGGGGATCGACCGGGGTGGCGACCGGCGCCCCCAGGTACACATCCCCCAGACCCAACACGAGATAATCGGCGGCAAACACGATCTCGCGCACTGCCTCCTCGCTGTCGAGCCCGTTGATGCGACGAATGAACTCGATGTTGCGCGGACACCATGGGGCATCCTTGCGCACCAGTTGTTCATAGCGTGCGGTGGCCAGGCGGGTCTGGCTGTCGTCCCACGCGAGCGGCAAATGCACGATCCGCGAGGCAACGCGGGCATCCTGCAAGTCGCCAAGCGCGGCATCGGCCTCCGCCAAGATCGCCACCAAGGCCGCCTGCGAGAGCCGATCGGGATCGTAATGCACCTGCAGCGAGCGTATCCCGGGCGTAAGGTCGATGAGGGCGGCACCCAGTCGCTCGCGGCCGTGCGATTCCAGCCATTCCATGAGGGCGTGGACACGCAGTCGCAAACCGATATCCAAGATCGGCGGTCCGTACTCGACCAGCACATTGGCGTCCCCGGCCCGCCGGTATACGACCGCGACGGGAACCCTTGGGCCTTCGAAGCGCGCGATCACGGCCTCCCGGGCATCGCTTGCGTCGGCGCTGGCCGGTCGCACCGCCCCAAACGGCGGCGGCCGCAGGCGCAAGGCATCCTCCTGGCGGGCCTGCGCCTCGCGCGCCTCGGCCAGACTGAGACGCTGGAAGCGCACGGTATCCCCGGGACGCAACTGTCCGAGCTTCCAGAGTTCGGCGGACACGACCACCGCCGGACACACGAAGCCCCCGAGACTTGGTCCGTCCGGACCCAGGATCACCGGCATATCGCCCGTGTAATCGACCGCCCCTATGGCGTAGGCGTTGTCGTGGATATTGGAGGGATGGAGCCCGGCCTCGCCCCCATCCGGGCGCGCCCAGCGCGGACGGGGACCGATCAGACGCACACCAGTGCGGTTGGATTGCGCATGCACCCGCCACTCGGCGGCAAAGAAGGCCTCGATGTCATCCGTGGTAAAAAAATCGTCCGCGCCATGCGGCCCGTACAAGACGCCGAGCGTCCAGTGCCGTTCATAGCGCGGCCGCAGACGTCGCGACAACTGGCGGCCGATGACAGTCTCGTCGCCTATGGCGGTGATGGCAAGGCGGTCGCCGGCCTTCAAGGCCCGCCCCTCATGGCCGCCGAAACCCCCCAGACTAAATGTCGCCGTGCTTCCCAGATAGCGATCACCGGCCAAGCCCCCTTGGATAGCGAGATAGGCCCGCGCGCCTGCGCCACGCGCCACACCGCAGAGCAATACACTCCCGGCCTCGACCCGACAGACCTGCCACATCGGCAGAACCTGCCCATCGAGTCGCGCCGAAAACGGCGCGCCGGTCAACGCGATCAGCGCCGGCGCGTGGAACTTGAGCTGCGGGCCGGCAAGCGTCATCTCGAGGGCTGCGGCGGCCGGGTCGTTGCCCACGAGCCCATTGGCATAACGGTGCGCGAGCGCATCCATCGGTCCCGAGGGGGGCACACCCACCCGCCAATACCCAAGCCGCCCCGGCCAATCCTGGAGGGTCGTCTGCGCCCC
>JAJYHM010000032.1:0-4802 GCA_021784755.1 Pseudomonadota bacterium | reverse complement strand
TCCTGCACACCCAAGGCCCACACCTTCCCGCGCCCATCGCCGACCAGCGGCACATCGAGATAGCGGGCGCAGGGCAGACACCGCTCCACGCAGAGGGCCGGAGCACCCGCGAACCCTGATTGCGTCCATTCCTCCCACGCCGCGCGCAAGGCCGCCGGGTCCTCGCATCGCCGCTCCCAGTCCGCGGATTCGCTGCGCAAGGCAACCGGGTAGCCGATGGCGACTGCGACTGCAAACGCGCTGGCTCTATCATGGAGGGGCCGGCTCTTGGCGAGCAGCGCAAGACCGGCCTTGTGCGCCAAGGGCCGCGCGAATCCCCCCGCCGCGAAGGCCTCGATATCGCGCGCGCGTGCCCCCGCGAAGCCGATCCCGCGATGCGCAAGCGCACGCGCCAAGGCCGCGCTTTGCGCCCAAGGCCCATACCCCGGATGCACGACATCGGCCCGCGAAGCCGCCGCCTGGGCCGCGATCGCCTCGGCGTCCGCGCCTGCCAAGACCTCCTCGGATGCGCCGACCATGGCGATACTTAAGCGCTCCAAAGTCCGTTTGACGCGCACTACGCCGATGCCGTGATCGGCGACCCACACTCTTTCCAACATAAAACCTCGCGTCGGCGGGTCGTCCCGCAAGCATTCCCAAAGACCGGGTCGTCCCCGTCCCTATCCGCCAGCAGGCGCGCGCCAGGCGATCACACGAATCGGCGTCGGGTCATAGCCATTGCAAGGATTGTTGAGCTGCGGGCAGTTCGAAATAAGGATGACCACATCCTGCTCAGCGCGCAGCTCCACGTATTTGCCAGGCGCCGACACACCATCGGCGAACCGCAAGGCGCGACCCTCGACCGGCACATTCATGAAGAAGTTGATGTTGCTCGCCAAATCGCGCTTACTGAGGCCCAGATGCTGACCACAAGCGCAGTGCTGCGTGGCATACAGAAAATTATCCCGACAGCTGTGCAGAAAGCCCAAGTCGTGCCCGTAACGCACAGTATTGCTCTCCGCCGAACACGCCCCGCCCAGCGTGTCATGGCGCCCGCACGTGTCGGCGACTATGGTCAACATCGGCCGCCCCTCGGACGACATCAAGACCGAACCAGTAGTGAGATAGAGGGCCCTTTGCGCGACGATGGTGGCCTGCGCGCTGTAACGCTCCTTGCGATCGTGCCGATTGTAAAAGAGGGTATCGACCGCCTGGTTGCCCGCCAGATCGACGATACGCACGATCTGGCCGCGGTGCAGCTCCCCCATCCATGGCTCGCCCGCCGGACATGTCACGTCCCAGAGGGCCTGGGCGGGATCTCGTAAACTTTCTTGTAAGGGCATAGCGGGCCTCTCATTCTCCCAGGTAACGGTAGCTGTTTGCGAAGGCGCGTCCATTCTCCGCGCAGAACTTGGCGCAGGCGTCGATCCGCACCCCCTTGGCATAAGTCGCGACATGGACATCGGCCGGGGCATAGACGGTCTGTCGGGTGAGGGGATGGGGGGCGGTCGATATCACGCAAAGGAGATTCAAAACCGCCGTAAGCTCCACGAAGTCCCCGGGACGCGCGTGTCCGGTACGAAGCGCCACCTGGCCCTCGTCGCCTATGCTTAGCGCGCTGAAGAAATTGATCGGCGCGGCCAGATCCTCCCGACCCAAACCCCACTTGGCAAGCTCGATCAGAAGACCGTCCTGGCCATTTCTATGCATCGCGTTGCGCGCCTGGCCAAAACCCTTCACGCCAAACTGCCGCTCAATATCCGCGCGGCTCGCGACCCCGCAGAGGGGATCATGGTCGCTCACGCTTTCGGCGCTCAGTGCCGCCAGCACCCGCCCCATATCCGACATAAGCGCATGGCCTGCGCACAGCGTAGCCGTGTGCTGGGCCTTCAGGGTATCGGCCATGTTGTAGCGCTCACTGCGGTCATCGTCATGAAACAGTAGCACCGAGGCGTTGGCGTCTGCGCCCTGCGCAGTCAGACGCAAGCCCTGCCCGCGACCTAGCCGAAACGAGGCATGGCAACCACCGGGAATGCGATCTTCCCAAAGGACCGCCCGCTCCTTGATCTTGGAATCCGTCATAAAGCCCCTTCTCCTCTCATTCCGAGGGGGCACGTCCGTGCCCCGTCATACGTTCCATTAATTCGCGGTCCGCGTGCACCGCGGCCGTCGCCCGTATGCGCGCGAGGATCTCGCCTTTCAGAGCGACAAACGCCTGATCGAGCTTCAGGTCCTGCGTACGATCACGGCCCCAGGGGATCGCGTGCACCGAATCCACGCGTCCGGGGTTAGGGGCCAGCACGATCACGCGATCGGCAAGATAGATCGCCTCCTCGACGTCGTGGGTCACAAAGAGCGCGGTGGTCTTTTCAGCGGCGAAGAGATGCAAGATGAGATCGTGCATGACCTCACGGGTCTGCGCATCCAGCGCCCCGAAGGGTTCATCCATCAGAAGGACCGCGGGATTGGCCACCAGGGCCCGCGCGATGCTGACGCGTTGCTGCATGCCGCCGCTCAACTGATTGGGATAGCTGTCGCGGACCCGTGCGAGCCCCATCATGTCGAGCAGGGCATGGCTGCGGGCCAGGTACTGCCACATTTCGCGGCTCGTGGCGTCAGCGTTGACCGCAAGAGCGCGCGGGAATCGCAGGTTCTGCCAGACCGTGAGCCACGGAAACAGGGTCGATTGCTGAAAGACCATGCCGCGATCCGGTCCCGGCCCCGCGATCGGCCGCCCATCCACGCGGATGGTCCCCTCGCTCACATCGTCGAGCCCCGCGATCAGCCGCAAGAGCGTGGACTTGCCGCAGCCGGAGGCCCCGACGATGGCCACAAATTCGTGGCTCGACGCGACCATGTCGATACCCTTCAGGACCGGCAAGAACGTCCCGTCACGCCCGACGAAACCCTTGCCGACACCCTCCAGTCTCACAGGGGGCGTACTCATGGGCGATACCAGGGAAAGAGTCGCTTGTGCATCGCGCGAAAGAAGAGGTCAAAGGCAAGCCCTATGAGCCCGATCACGATGATGCCCACGAAGATCTTGGCGGTGTCGAGGAAGCGTTGCGCCTGGAGGATAGCAAAACCTAAGCCGCTGTCGGCGGCCACCATCTCGGCGACCACAAGATAGGTCCAGGCCCAGCCCATATTGATGCGCAAGATGTCGACGATCTGCGGCCAGGTGCCCCGCCATATCACATACTTCATGACCTCCCCGGGACGCGCGCCCATGGTATAGGCGGCCTCCAGATAGCTATCAGGGACCTTGCGCACGGCGTCTGCCACCATCACCACGATCTGGAACACGACCCCTATAAAGATGATCGCGATCTTCGAGCCCTCGCCGATGCCGACCCACAGAATAACGAGCGGTATAAAGGCCGACGCCGGCATATAGCGCACGAAATCGTTGATCGGCTGCAAGAGCGCAGCACACCATCGATAGGCGCCGATCATAAGCCCGATCGGCACACCGATCAGGGCCCCCAGCGCAAAGCCCGCGACCACGCGATAGATGCTAACGATGGTGTCGTGACCGAGCGCGCCGTGCGACCAATGACGCAGGGATGCCCAGACATCCGCAGGGGACGGGAGAAAGAGCTGCGCCACGATGTGCGCGGCACTCGCCGCCTCCCACAAGGCCAGGGGCAAGACAAAGCCCGCGACCGCGAGGATGACCGAAAGCCTCCTGGAGATCGGCGCACGGATGCGCCAGAGTCGGGGCCGCCGCGGGCGCGGGGAACCCCTCCCCCCGCGCCGGCCGTCCTCGGCTTGCGCCTTATGGACCTGAGCGGCGACGCTACCCATTAGCGCGCCGCCTGACTCGCAACGCTAGCATCGATGAAGGTCCGGGGATTGGGGCTCGCATCCACCATCTTCACCTGCTGCAAGAAGCGGCTGGTCGCAACCGTGCTGTTGTAAAGCGACATATGCGAGCGGCCAGGGTTCATGGCGATCTTGTTCAGCCGCGCACCAAAAAGCTTCGTGCCCGACAGGCTTGCGGCATAGACTTTGGCCGTAAGATCCACGTGCGGGGCCATGATCGCCGCAGCCTTCCTCGGGTGGGCCTTGATGAAACGCACCGTCGCGAACCACGCCTTGGCGAGCGCCACGAAATCCTTCCTGTGCGCCGCCAAAACGCTCGTGCGCGCGACCACGACGTCTGGAATAAGCCCGGGCGCCTGCGCGCTTGTAAAGAGCGCATGTCCGGCCTTGCGCGCCTCGATCCTCTGGATCCACGGGTTCCAGACACCGGCGGCGGCCACGCGTCCTGTAATCAGGGCGGCGGCGGCATTACCCGTCGACATGTTCACGAAATGGACATCGGATGCGCTCATGTGGTGCGCCTGCAAAGCGGTGACATCGAGGTACTCTTCTATCGAGTTCATTTCGACCGCGATCGACTTGCCCTTCAGGCCCGCGAAGCCATGAATTTTGTTGCTCACCATCAAGGCGTCGTTGCCAGCGGAGTTGTCCGTGACCAGGATCACCTTGAGCGGCACCTTCTTCGTAATCGGCGCGATCGAGTCGATCAGCGCCTGACAGTTGGCGTCTATGCGCCCGGCCGACAGCGCCTCCACGGAGGTCATATAACTTGGGAACCACACAAGCCGCACATGCGCCCCATACTTTGTCAGGTAGCCATTGTGCTGCGCCACGTACCAAGCCACCCAGCCAGGCCAGTCGGAAAGCCCGAGCGTAATGTCGGCGCTCGCCTTCGCCATGAGGCCCAATTGCCCACACAACACGAAACCCGCCGCCACCACAACCTTCTTCAATGTGTTCATAGAATTCCCTCACCCTCTTTTAAGACGCCAAAAAAA
>JAJYHM010000041.1:9311-31324 GCA_021784755.1 Pseudomonadota bacterium | reverse complement strand
CTGGTCGCGCATGGCGGCGATGTTGTCGTAGGTCCACTGTGCCGGCGGCACGCCATGGCGCTCCGCAGCACCTTCCGCGGGCAGGCCGAAGGCGTCCCAGCCCATGGGCTGCAAGACGTTCATGCCCTGCATGCGCCGCCAGCGGCTGATCACATCCCCCAGGGTGTAGTTGCGCACATGCCCCATATGCAGGCGCCCCGAGGGATAGGGAAACATCGACAGGCAATAGAACTTGGGGCGCGCGGCGTCCTCGGTGACCTCGAAACTGCGTGCCTCGGCCCAATAGGTCTGGGCCTCGCGCTCTACATCGATCGGCGAATAACGTTCATCCATCGGACCTGGGGCTCGCTTCTTGCAATGGCGGTGGCCTATTATCCATAGAAACCGTCGGCGCGTCTCCGGGGTTACCCCAAACCCCCCACGACTTAAAGCCCTTGACCTAAACCGCCGTACCCGGCCGTCAACGCGCGCACGAAAACCCAGAGCCTGACCTTGACCCCCGAAACGGAAACCGAGACGCCGCGTCGCCGCGCACCCTTATAAGGGATCCTCAGCCCTGGCGGCTCGCCTTCATCTCGTCGCAATATTGCTGCAAGGAATTTGGCATATCCGGCAGACATTCCCCGCACGCCCTGTTGCCGGGGACCGCATAATCGATGAACCGAGGGGGCGGCAGCCTAAGCTCGCCCATGATGGCCAAGAACTCCTCCAGGGTACGGCCGCCGCCTAAGCGTGGGTTCCGGCGCCGCTCCTGCGCGATCGAAGAGACGTGCCGATCCTGGTAATCGTGACCGGGATAGACGAGACACTCATCCGGTAATGAGAAAAGCCGCTCGTGGACGCTCTCGTACAAGGCCCGCGCGCTGCCACCCTGGAAATCCGTGCGCCCGCAGCCGTCGATCAAAAGAGAATCTCCGGTGAACACCCGCTCATCCACGACATAAGCCATGTGCGCGGGCGTGTGCCCCGGGGTGTGTCGGGGTTCGAGTACGATCGCACCCACCGTAAGCGGTCTGCGGTCCTCGATATGGACATCCGCGCAGCCGAGCCCGTCGAGGGCGGGCACGGCGATGCGGCAACCGGTCTCGCGCCTCAGACGCTGGGCGGCAGTGATGTGATCGGCGTGGATATGCGTCTCCACGGTGTAGGCGAGCACCAGTCCCAGTCCCTGCAAGACCTCGAGATCACGCTCCCAGGCCGGTAACACCGGATCGATGAGCACGGCCTGCTTTGTCTCCTCGCATCCAAGGAGATAGGTGTAGGTACGGGAGAGCGGCTCGATCAGCTGGCGGAAGATCATCGTACACCTCGATAGAGAACCCCTCACCCCTTTCTGGAGACGGGGCACCGAGGATGCAAGCGGCCTCTGCGGGAATAGGTGTACCCAAGCAATCGGACCAGGCCGCGCTACCGCGCCAAACCCCGCTCATCCACGATGCGACGGATCCCGGGGCGCCAAGATCCCGCCTATCACCGGGACTGCGGCCCCATCCGGCGACGTCGCATGCCAGCGACGACAAGGATCAGCGCACACATGGCCAAAACCGGCGCGCGGCCATAACGATCATACGGCGTAAGTCCGGTATAAGGCTCGGCCACCACGGTCAGCACGCCTTTGCGGAAGGCCGCCAAGCGGGCACGGATGCGCCCGGTGTGACCCAGGAACCCGGTAATGCCGTCATTGGTCGCGATCAGCATCTCCCGCCCCGCCTCGGCGGCGCGCAATTGCGCGATCTCAAACTGCTGAGAGGCCTCGTTGGAATGCCCATACCAGGCATCGTCGCTCACATTGACGAGCAAGGTCGCGCTTGGCAGCCCCTGGGTAACCAAGGAGCCGTAGGCGACTTCGTAACAGACTGAGACGCCGATCCGCGCGTGTGCCGCCCGTAGGGGCCCTTCCACGCCGTGCCAGGCCGTGAAGCTCGACATGGGGATGTGGAGGACATCGAGGATGGGGTTCAGGAGCGCAGGCCACGGCAGGTACTCGCCAAAGGGGACCAGATGGCGCTTCCGGTAAAAGCCGTCGTGACGGCCGATGCTCATCACCGCGTTATAGACCGGCCCGTTGAGCGCATCGGCATTACCCTCAATGATGCCGAACAGGAAATGCCTATGGCCGACCTGCGCTAAGCGCTTCAAAGTGGGGATAAAATGGCGGCGCAGCTGATGCGAAAACCCCGGGATCGCCGTCTCCGGCCAGATGACGAGCCGCCCGTTGCTCTGGCGCGTCAAATCGAGATAGCGGGCGATGACGGCGTGACGGGCCCGCGGGTTCCACTTGGCGTAGGGGGAGACATCGCCTTGAATCAGCGACACCGTCATCGGGCGTCCGGTGCGATGAACGAAGGAGAGCGTCGCAAACGCGGGCGTCGCCGCCACAATGAGCACGAGCCACCAAAAGCCGCGCGGGCGTCCTCGCAAGGCCTCCACCACGAGCGCGCCGAACACGGTCACAAGAAACGAGAGGCCGAGCACGCCCACGAGCGGCGCGAGCCCCATGAGCGGCGGGAGGCTCGCCGCGTAGCCCACATCGAGCCATGGGAAGCCGGTCAAAAACACGCCGCGCACCCATTCGCCCACGACCCAAAGCGCGGCGAAGAGCCAGGGATCGAGTCCATCGCCGGTGCGCAGGCGAACAAAAGCCGCGCACACGAGACCCACATAGGCCGCAAGGATGGACACGAACAAGACCCACGCAAGCGCGGCGAGCGGTTCCGGCATGCCGCCGAAACGCGTCAGCGTGAGGTAGACCCAGGGGACGCCGAAGGCAAACAGGCCCGCCCCGAACCCAAACCCGCGCGCGAAGGCCTGGCGCACCGGCGCCGCCCCGACGAACAGGTAAAGACCTGCGAGACCGAGCGGCGCGACCCACACCTGTCGATAGGGGGCAAAAGCGAGATCGAGGAACGCGCCCGCCGCGAACGCCGCGATCCAAGCGGCGATGCCTGCGAACCGCCTAGCCGACCACTTGATTTTCTTCGGCAATCGGAACGACTTTCAGAAGATGGACCCTGCGCGAATCGGCACGTAGCACTTCGAATCGCAAGCCTCCGACCTCGAGGCGCTCGCCGCGTTTGGGCACGCGCCCGAGCGTGGTCATGACCAGGCCGCCAATCGTATCGACTTCCTCGTCATCGTAGTTGGTACCGAAATATTCATTGAATTCCTGGATAGGCGTAAGCGCCTTGGCCACAAACTCATGCTCGGCCCTTTGCATGATCATGACATCGTCGGCGTCCAGATCATGTTCGTCTTCGATCTCGCCTACGATCTGCTCCAAGACATCTTCGATCGTGACGAGACCCGCCACCCCACCGTACTCGTCGACTACGATTGCCATGTGGTTGCGACTGGAACGGAAGTCCCGCAGCAGGACGTCGAGACGTTTGCTCTCCGGCACGAATACCGCCGGCCGTAGCAAATCGTAGACGTTGAATGTGGACCGCTGCTCGACGTCAAAATACCGCAGCAGATCTTTCGCGAGCAGAATGCCGACCACTTTGTCCTTATCGCCATCGACGACCGGGAAGCGCGAGTGGCCAGTCTCGATCACCCGCGGCAGATAGCGCTCCGGCGGGTCGGCCCGATCGATCACATCCATCTGCGCGCGCGGCACCATGATGTCGCGGACACGCATCTCGGCGACCTGAAACACGCCCTCTATCATGTCGAGCGCGTCGCTTCCTATGAGCCCGCGATCATGCGCGTCTCGCAAGGTCTCACGCAGCGCGTCGCGATCCTCCGGCGCACCCCATAAAACATGTCCAAGCCGATCAAGAAAAGATCGTCCCGGTCCGTGTCCGTTATCTTCCTGAGCCATGACTCAACGATAAGGGTCCGCGAACCCCAAACCCTCCAATATCCGTGTTTCCCGTGCTTCCATAACGCGTGCGTCCTGGTCCGTCTCGTGGTCGAAACCTTGGAGGTGCAGTATACCGTGAATGAGCAGATGCGCCCAATGGGCGTCTTCCGGGCGGCAGGCCTCTGCGGCCTGCGCCTTGACAAGCGGCGCGCAGATGACGATATCGCCTAAAAACTGCGTCTTACTGACTTGCGCGTCCCCATAGGGAAAGGACAGCACGTTCGTGGGCCCCGCGCGCCCCCGAAAACGCCCGTTCAAGGTTGCGGACTCAGTCTCGGTAACGATCCTAAGACCAAGCCGCACGCCTCCCTCGGCATCGGCCAACGCCGCCTTGCACCAGCGCACCAAGGTCGCGCGCGGCGGGACGCGACAGCCTTCGCAAGCGAGGCCAAGATCAAGATGCAGGCGCTGCACGCCTACAGGGACCGCTCGTACATCTCGTAGGCCTCGACGATGCGCTGAACCAGCGGATGGCGCACAACGTCGGCGCTCGCGAAGTGCGTGCACGCTATCCCTTCCACGCCTTTGAGGATTTGCAAGACTTGACGAAGACCGGACTGTTCCGGACGCGGGAGGTCGATCTGCGTAACATCGCCGGTGACCACAGCGGTCGACCCGAAACCAAGGCGCGTCAGGAACATCTTCATCTGCTCGATGGTCGTGTTTTGCGCCTCGTCAAGGATGATGAAGGACTCGTTCAAGGTCCGCCCCCGCATGAACGCAAGGGGTGCCACCTCGATCACGCTCTTTTCGAGAAGCTTCGCGACCCGCTCGGGTCCCAGCATGTCGTGGAGCGCATCGTAGAGCGGTCGCAAGTAGGGATCCACCTTCTGCTCGAGGTCGCCGGGCAGGAAGCCCAGGCGTTCGCCGGCCTCCACCGCCGGCCGCACGAGGACCACGCGCTGCGCGCGCCCGGTCTCCAAGGCATCCACGGCGCAGGCCACCGCCAGGAAGGTTTTTCCGGTGCCGGCAGGCCCCACCCCGAAGGTGATGTCGTGCGTCAAAATATTGCGGATATACGCGCGCTGTGCGTCGGTGCGTCCGTAGACGCGCTGCTTGGGCATGCGTAACTCGGTTGGTGGCTCGTGATCGTCACGAGTCCTCGACACTTCTTTCAACGCCATATTAACCCCCGAAGGTGTGATGGCCTGGGATTGTCCGGTAAAAGCGTAAAGGGCAGTGATCAGACGTTGGGCGTGGCGGGCTTGATCATGGTGGCCTGTGATGCGGAATTGGTTACCGCGGTTCGCGATCTCCACACCAAGACTGCCCTCGATCTGGCGGAGATGCTCGTCGAGTTGACCGCAGAGACGTGACAGCCGTTCGCTGTCGGGGGGTTGCACCGTAAACTGTATCGCCTGCGACTTCGTGCTCAAGGAATGGCGGCCTCCCTTGCTTTCAGTATAGCCGATTCTGCGATGCCCTCGACTGAAAGCAGTCGGCCGCGCAGAGAATTGGGTCTCACCTCCGTGATTTCGACGGTCGCGAAGCATCCGACCAAGTCCCCGGCGCCGCCTGGGAAATTCACGACACGGTTATTCTCGGTCCGCCCCGAAAGATCGCCCCGCCCGCGCGGCGCGGGCCTGTCGATCAAAATGCGTTCCGCGCGCCCGACCATACGCAGACTTATGGCGGCGGCATGTTCGAGATTCAAGGCCTGAACCCGCGCCAGCCGTTCCGCCTTCACCTCCGGCGGCACGTCGTCTACGAGTAACGCCGCCGGCGTGCCAGGACGCGGGCTGTAGGCGAAACTATAGGACAGATCGAACCTCATTTCCTCGATCAACGCCATGGTCGCCTCGAAATCGGCCTCAGTCTCGCCCGGAAAACCCACGATAAGATCAGTCGAGAGACTGATGTCAGGCCGGACCAAACGCAGCCGCGCCACCTTCTCGCGGTACTCGGCGACCCCATATCCCCGCTTCATGCGCGCCAGCACCGCGTCCGAACCGCTTTGCACGGGAAGGTGGAGGTGGCTTACGAGCTTATCCTCGGTGGCGAAAGCGTCGATCAGACTATCCCCGAACTCCAACGGGTGCGAGGTCGTGAAGCGGATGCGGCCGATCTCCTCGATCTCCGCAACATAGCTTATGAGCGTGGCGAGATCAGCGGTCGTGCCATCGCGTCGCAGACCCCGGTAGGCGTTGACGTTTTGGCCGAGTAAGGTGACCTCCCGAACCCCTTGCTCGGCGAGCCTCGCGACCTCCGCCAAGACATCATCGAACGGTCGGCTGAATTCCTGCCCGCGGGTGTAGGGTACGACACAAAAACTACAATACTTGCTGCACCCCTCCATGATCGACACAAAGGCCCGCGGGCCCTCCGCGCGCGGTTCCGGAAGATGGTCGAACTTCTCCATCTCCACAAACGCGATGTCGACCCGCGGACGCCGCGCACGCGCATCAGCCAAAAGGGCGGGCACCCGATGCACGGTCTGGGGACCGAACACAAGATCCACATAGGGGGCACGCCTGCGGATCTCCTCGCCCTCCTGGCTCGCTACACAGCCGCCGACCCCGATCACGATACCCGGACGCGCGGCCTTCCATTCGTTCAAGCGGCCGAGATCCGAAAAGAGTTTCTCCTGGGCCTTCTCCCGCACAGAGCAACTGTTCACGAGCAGGACGTCGGCGCGCGCCGGATCATCCACCCGCACCAAGCCGTGGGTCTCGTAGAGCAGATCCGCGAGCCGACTCGAGTCGTACTCGTTCATCTGACAGCCGTACGTCTTGATATAAACAGCGCCCGCCATTCTCTCTCCTCAGTGCGATTCACAATACCGGCCTTGTCGTCCAATTTCCAGCCGGGAAGAGCGAGGGGCCCCGCGCGCGGCGGCCTTCCTCTCGGGCCTCGCGCGAGACCTTAGGTCTTCAGCGTGACACTGCGCAGCTCGATCGGTGCGCCGCTACCTGTGTCGAACGTGATGGCGGCCTCCAGACCGGCGCGCGCGACCTGCTCGGCATCCGTGTCCTGATCGTATACCGCGTGCATGGCGCCGAGGGCGTACTGCTCCCCGGAACCGAAGGCGTAGAACTTGGTGTACTCAAGCACGGTGCGTTTGGAACAGACGCCGAATATGCCATAGGCATTCGCGACTAACAGGCTCACTTGCATCGATTCGAAGGCCTCGTCGCCGGCCTCCCCGTCGAGCCTCAGAAAATACTGGTCCTTCAAGATGCCGTGCAGCTGCAGGCTCGTCTTGTAGATATCGTTGACGCCCTTGAAGGATCGCCGGCAGGCGGTCTCCTGGAAGATGTTGCGTAGCGCCATATCCATGGCCGCGTGGCCGGTCACGGCAAGCCAGGTCGCATCCACACTGATGAGCTTGCTCGAATTCTTCACGAAAGCCGCCGACTCGCGCTGATCGCCGTAAGTACCCAAGGTATCGGCGCCGATCACGGCCGTATCGCCCTTTCGAACTACTACTATCGTCGTCATCAAGCCCGCCTTAAGAACTTGCCCCCAGCCGACGAGACCGCGTCCGCGTGGCCTGTCTGCCCCCGCTTTGACCCGGCCCGCCCCACCCCTTTACTATGCGGCGAGTATACGGTCGCTGAAAGCCCATGAGCAATCCATCGGAACACCCGATCCTCCCGCCCGCAAAGAATACGAGCGCCGTCGCGCAGGACTTGCTGCGGGCCTGCGTGCACTGCGGCTTTTGCAATGCCACCTGCCCGACCTACCAACTCACGGGCGACGAACGCGAGGGTCCGCGCGGACGCCTCTACTTGATGAAGGATCTGCTAGCCGGGGCCTCGGCGGACGCGGATCTCGAACCGCTCGCCCATTGCCTCGGCTGCCGATCCTGCGAGACCACCTGTCCGGCCGGCATTCAGTACAGCGAGATCCTGGACACCGTGCGCGAACGGACCCAAGGGCAGCGGCCGGTGTTGCAAAGGGCACTGGATCGCGCCGCGGAGACGGTCTTGAGCGCGCGCAAGCCGCTTGCGACGATCTTGCGCGTCGCGCGCGCCCTGCGGCCGCTCGCCCCCCCGACCCTGAAACGCCGCATCTTACCGAGCACAAAGGGGCTCGAATGGCCTGCGGCGCGCCATGCGCGGCGCGTGGGACTACTCATAGGCTGCGTACAGCCGGCCTTGCGCCCGGACCTGGACGTCAAAGCGGCCATCGTCCTCGATCACCTCGGCATAAGCGCGCAGCCACTCGGGCCCGCCTGCTGCGGCGCCCTACCCTACCACCTCCAGGCCTACGAGAAGGGGCGTGCGCAAGCGCTCGAGACCCTCTCCCTGGGCATGGCGGGCGACCTGCAGGGCGTGACGAGCACCGCCACGGGATGCACCGCCTTCCTACGCGACTACGGGCGACTCTTCCATGATACGGACGAGGCGGCGCAGGCGCATGCCTTTGCCGCCACGGTGACCGACATTGCCGCCTGGATCGATCCCGCGCGCCTGCCACTGCTCCCGCCGGACCTGCGGCGCGACATCGCCTGGCACGCCCCCTGCAGCCTGCAACACGCCCTGAAAGGGGCCTTGCGCGTCGAGGCCATCCTGAAGGCCCTGGGCCACAGGCTGGTCCCGGTCAGCGACGCTGCGCTCTGCTGCGGCTCGGCCGGACCCTATTCCCTACGTCACCCCCGTCTGGCCCGCGCACTCGCCAAACGCAAGTGGCAGGCCTTGACCGGGGCTCGCCCCGCGCTCGTGGTGACCGCCAACATCGGCTGCCAACAACATCTCGCGAGTCACGGAGATCGACCGGTCGTCCACTGGCTGGACCTCGTCTTCGAGGCGCTCACCAATCAGGATAAAGCCGGCCGCGATTAAGGATAGCGCGCGGATCCATCGCCGCCTTCACGCGTGCCATGAGGGCCATGGTGGCTGGCGGAGGAAGGACCCACGGGCCCACGCCGCGATCGGCACAGAGGAGCCGCATGGCTTGGCCACGTAGGCGTGCGGCGAGCTCGTAGACCACCGTGGCGTCTCCCGCCACGCGCCAGAACCGCTGCGCCCCGGCCCAATCGATGACCGTGTCCTCCGGGTCCCATGGGCTCTCGGGTGGCACGAGAAGTCGCCAGAGGTCCCCTGGGCGCTCGAAAAACACCCCCCGGAGGTCGCGCAGATCCGTAAAGACGGCCATGTCGCCGGTCTCGCCCCCTATGACCCTGCGAGCCTCCGCCACGCGCGGCGCAAGCCCCGCGAGGCGCACATGCAAGACGCCGCCCGCATAGCAGGCACCGGTCAAGGGCAGCGCCGATTCCCACTGCCTCAGGGCGACGCGGGCGGCCGGCCAAGACCGCTCGAGCCGCACGACTGCCTCAGCCTCGGGGCGGCGGGCAGTGCGCAGGCTGACGTCAAGCAGGAGACCCAGGGTACCGTAGGCGCCGACCATGAGGCGGGACACGTCGAAGCCCGCGACATTTTTCAGAACCTGACCGCCGAAGCGCACGACCTCGCCGGTCCCGGAGATGAGACGCATGCCCAGCACGGCGTCGCGCAAGGCGCCGCTATAGGGCCGCCCGGGCCCTGTGAGTCCGACCGCCAAGGCCCCTCCGATCGTGGAGGCGGCGCCGAAACGGGGCACATCCGCCGTCAAGACCTGGCCCTCCCGCGCTAAGATATCCTCAAGCGCCACGATCGGCGTACCGGCACGCACCGTAACGACGAATTCGGACGGATCATAGGCCACGATGCCCGCGTGGCGCGCCACCGAAAGCGGGGTCCCGGTCGGGGCACGACCAAATGCCCGGCGTGTGCCCCCGGCGACGATCTCCACCGGGGCGGCCTGCTCGTAGGCCTCGCGGACCGCGGAGGCCAAAAGGGCGGTGTCGTCGTTATGCTCCAAGGACATCTCCCGAAGGGCCGGGCTTCGATCGCCATCCACAGGCCGACCCGGCCCGGCGGGGGTGTGGAGTGGAATACGGAAGCGTCGATGCGGGCGACATACTAAAAGCGCTCAAGATGGGGAAACGGTTGATGACCGCCATGCACGTGCATGCCACCCGCCTCCACGCAGCGCGCCGGGGTCGGCACGGCCTTGCCCGGATTCAGCAAATGATGCGGATCGAACGCGGATTTCAGGGCATGAAAGATGGCGAGTTCCGCGGCTGTGAACTGGGCACACATACCATCGAGCTTCTCGACACCGACCCCATGTTCGCCGCTGATTGTGCCGCCATGCGCAAGGCAGAGTCGCAGGATATCGGCGCCCAGGGCCTCAACCTGTACAAGTTGGCCGGGGATCGCGGCATCGTACAGAATAAGGGGATGGAGATTGCCGTCGCCGGCATGAAACACATTGGCCACCGGCAATTCATAGCGACGCGACAGCGCGCCGATCTCAGTCAGGACCGGTACTAAGGAGCGTCGGGGTATGGTACCGTCCATACAGTAATAGTCGGGCGCAAGCCGGCCCACCGCCGGGAACGCCGACTTGCGGCCCAGCCAGAGCCGGCGCCTGTCCTCGTCGCTCACCGCCTGCTCCACCGCGAACGCGCCCTGCGCGGTGAAGATCGCGCGCAACCGATCCCCCTCCAGGGCGACCGTCAGATCATCCCCATCGACCTCCGCCAAGACCACCGCCGCCGACCCCTCGGGATAAGGGATTCCGGTGTAGTCCTGGGCGGCCGACAACGCCAAACCGTCCATGAGTTCAAGACCCGCCGGAATGATACCCAAAGCCACGACCTCACTCACACAAGCCGCCGCCGCCTCGAGCGACCGAAAGGCCGCGAGATACGCCACCGTTGCAGGCGGCTTGGGCCAGAGCCGCACCGTGACCTCGACCACCACCCCAAGCAGCCCCTCGGAACCCGTCAAGAGCGCCGCCAGATCCAAAGGCCACTCGCCGGTCGGTCCACCGACCTCATGTAAAGTGCCCTCCGCGTCAAAAAACTTGAGCGCGAGGACATTGTGGGTCGTGAGGCCGTATTTGAGGCAGTGGACACCGCCGGCGTTCTCGGCCACGTTGCCGCCGATCGTGCACGCGATCTGCGACGACGGATCGGGCGCGTAGAAGAGTCCATGGGGGCGCGCGGCCTCCGAGACCGCCAGATTCCGCACCCCGGGCTCCAGGCGCGCGATACGATTATCGGGGTCCAGGGCCAATATACGGTTCAGTCGTGCGAGACTCAGTACGACCCCCTCCGGATGGGGAAGCGCCCCGCCGGAAAGCCCGGTACCGGCCCCGCGCGCGACCACCGGCACCTGGTATTCGGCGCACAGGGCCAACACCTGCCCAACCTCCGCTGCAGTTCTCGGCAAAACCACGGCGCGCGGCCGCACCCGGTAGACCGGCAGCCCATCGCATTCGTAGACAGCGACCTCGGTGGGCTTTTGCAGAAGTCCGTCGGCGGGCAGGATACGTCTTAGGCGGCGCATGAAGGCCGCGGGCCAGGGGTGGTGGCTCGGCTCTACGGTCTGGCTCATCCGTGTCTCCGTGATACCCCGGCCTTCAGGCCCGGGAACAGTTAGGCGGACTATACTGCCGAGCGGAAGCCCAACGGGCAAGCCCGGGAGCTATGTGATGACGAGCAACACCTTCAGTGTCGAGATAGAGCAGATCGAGAATTTCCGCTTCGATGTACGCTTTGCGCAAGGCGGCATCAGCATCATAGGAGACGAGCCGCCGCCTACTGGCCAGGGCAGCGGGCCGCAACCCGCGGAACTCCTGGCCGCCGCCGTCGCCAACTGTCTCATGGCGAGCCTCTTCTTTTGTCTCACCAAGGCCCGAACCGCCACGGGGACCCTGAAGGCCCATGCCGAAGGGCGGCTCGCACGCGATGCGCAGGGAAGACTGCGAGTAGCCGGCATAGAGGTGACGCTCGCGGCGCCCGCAGCGACCCCCCGTTGTCTTACGCTCTTCGAGAACTACTGCGTCGTCACAGAAAGCGTGCGGGCCGGCATCCCGGTGAGCGTCAAAGTCATAGACGAACACGGCCATATACTGCACGCAACGCCCGCGCTACACGCGCCCGATCCCGATCAACCTCCAAAGTCATACCCGGATTAGTATTCCATCGATCTCGGACTTTCGCTGGTGTCCGCACAACCCAGGGCTCGCGTACATTACAACGGTCCAGGCGGGTGGACCGCGTTGGAGACTTCTATATCAATGAAAAAGGGAAGGCGCAGATGCAAATGGGAACGGTGAAGTGGTTCAACGAGGCAAAGGGCTTCGGTTTCATAGCCCCGCAGGACGGCAGCCCGGATGTGTTCGTACATTATTCCGCGATCCAAGGCGAGGGGTTTCGGAATCTATCGGAAGGCCAGACAGTCGAGTTCGAAAGCACGCGCAGTCAAAAAGGCATGCAGGCCACGCACGTGCGGCCGCTGCGCTAGTTTAAGGGGTCCGGGATCCGCCAAGCCCCAAGACGACAGGCAGGAAATAGGGGCCCAAAGGCCCCTATTTCCTGATCCCACGATCACCGACTCCGCATTACTTCTTCAGACCCAAAAGGTGGATCGTGAAGACCAGGGTGGTATTGGGCGGTATGGCGGGCCGTCCCTGGGGACCATAGGCTAGATGCCCCGGAACCACGATCTTCCACGTGGACCCGACTGGCATGAGGACCAAGGCCTCCTTGAGACCCGCTATGAGACCGCTCAAGGGCAGGATCGCGGGCTTGCCGGTCTTTTCGTTCGTGGCAAACAGGCGGCCATTGATGAAGCGGCCCCAATAGTCGGCCTTGATTGTCTGGCTCAAGGTCGGGCGCGCCCCGTGCCCCTCGGCCAACACCTTGTACTCGACGCCATCCAGCAGGGTCTTCACACCCGGTTCTTTGGCGAACTTCGCGCGGAACGCTCGACCAGCAGCCTGCTCGCGCGCACCCAAGGCCTTGAGCATGGCGATGTTGTGCGCCTGCATTTCTTTCTGGAACCTGGCCACCGTCGCCGCCATCTGCGCCGGCGACAACAAGGGCTTGGCGCCCTTCAGGGCATCGTTGATGGCGCGGGTAAAAATCGGCGCTTCGACGGGGACACCGTTATTGCGCAAATTCTCGCCGAACTGATAGCCGAGGCTATAGCTCAACTGTGCCTTGGGCGAGAGCCCCTTGGCCATGACCGGGGCCGCCAACAGGCAGCCAATAGCCGCCAGCGCGGCGTACCTCTTATGCATGTGAGCTCCTAGTCGTCAGTGGGGAAGCGTGAGGGGCATCCGCTCGGGCATTGTAGAGCGAAGCACGGCGGGCCCCGGGTTCCAGCAAGTCTACCGGGGTCCGCCGTAAAACGATAGGGCAGGGCGACATAGCCCGTTTCGGGCAACCTATTTGCCCGCGCCCTTCTTCGAAGTGGTGGCGGACGCAAGCCCGATATCGGCGGACTTGGCCTTGTTGAAACGCTCGCCAATGTCTTTCCAGTTCCAGACGTTCCAGATTGCCTCGAAGAACTTGGCTTTTTCATTCTGATACTGAAGATAATAAGCGTGTTCCCAGGCGTCGAGAACCATGAGCGGAATGCCACCCGGCGTCATCTCGGACTGATGGTCGTGGATCTCGGTCGTAATGAGGCGTTGGCCAGCCGGGTCCCAGACGAGGGCCGCCCATCCGGACCCCATCGTGGTCATGGCGGCGTTCACGAACTGACCCTTGAGCCCCTCGAAGGACCCGAAGTCACGGTCGATGGCGCGCGCCAACTCGCCTTCGGGCTTGCCCCCGCCGTTGGGCGACAGGTTCTTCCAGAAAAGCGAATGCAGAATATGGCCGGAGAGATTGAAGGCGAGCGCATGCTCAAGCGCCGCGACACGCGCAAAGTTCTTGGTCTCCTGCGCCTCTTTCAGGCCCTCCAATGCCTGGTTGGCACCATTCACGTAGGCGAGGTGGTGCTTGCCGTGATGCAGTTCCAAGATCTTGCCCGAGATATGGGGCTCAAGGGCGCTGTAATCGTAATCGAGTTCAGGCAATACGTACTTTTCCAAGGTCTTTCTCCTAGTCGTTTACCACGAATGAATGAACTGGACAGGCGCAAGATACACGGGCCCGGGTCACCTACGACCCATCCCGGCCGACGACGGTCCCGACGATCCGCGATCGGCCGAAATCGCAAGCACATACGCGGGACGACAAAGCGTCGCTCACCCCGCCTTTGCGTGCCCCAGCCCTTTGGTGGGGGTGCAGATCCGGACTTTCAAGAGGACGATAGAAAATGGACCTGATAGTCCCGTCCGTCGGTGCTCCTCGTCAGATCACCGGCACGAAACGGGTAGAGACCGCGCGGGCGGTCGTTGAAATAGAGCTTCAGTGTCTCGCGGACTGCCGGGAAGGCGATCTCGTCCCAGGGAATCTGCGCCTCGGGAAAGAGCGCGACCTCGAGGCTCTCGGGGCCAGGCCCGAAATCAAGATCGCGCAGTCGGGCGCGGAACATGAGATAGACTTGGCTTATATGCGGCAGATTGAACAAGGTGTAGAGGCCGTCGATCTCCACGCGCGCCTGCGCCTCCTCCCAGGTCTCGCGCGCCGCCGCCTCGCTGGTTGTCTCCTCGTTCTCCATGAATCCGGCGGGGAGCGTCCATAGGCCGCGACGGGGCTCTATGGCACGTCGGCACAGTAATACCTGCCCCTCCCAGAGAGGCAGGCAGCCGGCCACGACCTTGGGGTTCTCGTAGTGAATGGAGGAACAGTGATCGCAGACATCGCGCGACCGCGTGTCCCCCTCCGGGATCCGGCGACTCAAGCCCCTACCGCAGTTACGACAAAAGACCATGCCGCGATTGTAGCGCCAGTAGGCCCCAAGCGTGTAGCGGACCCATGACCCGCCTCGTATCCGACCAAGCCGACGATGCTTGACGAGGGAGGGCCAGGGGCGTAGCGTTCGTGTATGAATGACACCAAGCATTCCGTGCCGATCGCGGCGGCCGTTGCACTTTTTACGATACGCGAAAGGCTCGAGTTTCTGCGACTGGAAGGGGAACAGGGACGGATCCCGAGCGCCCCCCTCAAGGAAGGCGAGACCTTGGAGGCCTGCGCCCGCCGCGCCCTGTGGGAAACGGCCGGCATCGAGGATGTGTTCCTCGAGCAGCTCTACACCTTTGACGGCGGACCGGGCGGTCCGCGCGCGATCGTAGCCTATTACGCGCTGGCCCCTCATGATCGGCTGCGCATCGGGCGCATCGGGGTCGACTGGGTCGATCCGGCCCCCGCGCCCACCTTGGTCGAGGAACACCGGGTCATCGTGGAGCGTGCGTGCGAGCGGCTCGCGGGCAAGCTTGAGTACGCCCCAATCGCCTACCAGTTTCTGGCTGAGCGCTTCACGCTCGGAGAACTCCAGACCGTCTACGAGATCATCGGGCGCCAGACGCTCGATAAACGCAACTTCCGCCGGCGCATCCGCGCATCCTGGGATCTCGTCGAGACCCACGATGCGCGGCGCGAGGGGTCTCACCGCCCTGCCCGGCTCTATCGCTTACGCGATGCGAGACTTCCTTGGGGGAAATGACGATGCCGACGAATACCAGCGCACTACCCATACGCCCCACGGGTCGCAACGGGGCCATCGCGGAGCTCGACCGCGCGCGCAGGATCCAGCGTATCAAGAAGCTGCTTGTCGAGCAGAATGCCGTGCTGGTCGCACACTATTATACGGACGCCGACCTGCAAGCGCTTGCTGAGGACACGGGCGGTTATGTCTCCGACTCCCTGGACATGGCGCGCTTCGGTCATGAGCACAAAGCCCGCACCCTGGTAGTAGCCGGCGTGCGATTCATGGGCGAAACCGCCAAGATATTGAATCCCGAAAAACGCGTCCTCATGCCAACCCTCGAGGCGACCTGCTCGCTCGACGAGGGCTGCCCGGCGGATGCGTTTAGTGCCTTCTGTGACGCGCACCCCGACCGCACTGTGGTCGTCTACGCGAACACGAGCGCCGAGGTCAAGGCGCGCGCCGACTGGGTCGTAACGTCAAGCATCGCGTTGCGTCTCGCCCGTTATCTGAAGAGCCGGGGAGAGAAGATACTATGGGCGCCGGACCGCCACCTGGGCGACTATGTGCGGCGCGAAAGCGGAGCGGACATGCTGCTCTGGCAGGGCGCGTGCGTCGTCCACGAGGAATTCCGTGCGCAGGCACTCATCGATCTGAAGCAAAGATATCCGGACGCGGATGTCCTTGCGCATCCGGAATCGCCGGAGGCCGTGATCGCGCTGGCCGACATGGTTGGCTCCACGACCGCGATGATCGAGGCGGCCAGGACGAGATCCGCGCGGCGCTTCATCGTCGCCACCGATAACGGCATCCTGTACAAAATGCGCCAGGCCGCGCCCGGCAAAGAGTTCCTGGAGGCGCCCACCGGCGGCCGCGGGGCGACCTGCAAATCGTGCGCACATTGCCCCTGGATGGCCATGAACTCCTTAGCCTCGCTCGAGGCCGCCCTCGCCACGGGTGGGCCCGAGATCCATATCGAAGAATCAATCCGCCGCCGCGCGCTCGAGCCGGTCTTGCGCATGCTGGAGTTCGCCGCTTCCGAGAAGACTGAAGTACTGGGACTTGGCAACGCGTAGCCGGACCGTTCGGCCCTCCCAAGATCATTGCAGACCCCCTTATGCTGAGGGCATGACCCTCAAGGCTGACTGCAAGTCTCTCGCCCGCACTGTGGGGCACCTGGGCTCCTGGGGCCTCCTGAAGCGCGTTGCGGTCGGCGCGCGCGAGAATGGGTTGACAGGCTATAGCGCCCGGCTCGCCTATTATTTCTTCCTGTCGCTCTTCCCATTCATGCTGTTTCTTACGACGATGCTTGCCTATCTGCCCACACACCATCGCACGCATACAGTGCTGAGCGTGCTCGGCAAGATTCTGCCCACTCAAGCCTTGGCGCTCGTGAAGAGCAATTTAGAGGGCTTACTCCATCAACACCAAAACGGGCTCTTGTCCTTTGGCGCGGCGTTCGCGCTCTATTCAGCAAGCAGTGCCATCACGGCGATCAGCGCGGGCATGAATCAAGTCTACGGCGTGCGCGAGGAGCGGCCTTATTGGCGCGTGTTCCTGATGGCCATGCTCCTCGTGTTGGCGCTCGCGCTCGTGCTCATGATCGCGCTCGCCATCTTCTTCTTCGGCCCGCTCGCAGCCAAGGCCCTCGCCCACCGCCTCGGGATCCATCTGCTCCCGTTTGTTCTCGATATCATTCGCTGGCCCATCTTGCTGCTTGCCGTAGTCCTGGCTGCAGCGCTTTTGTATTACTTCACACCCAACGTGCGCCAGGAGTGGCGCTGGCTCACGCCGGGATCGCTCTTCGCGGTCTTCGGATGGATCGCAACGTCGCTACTTTTTGCGTTCTATGTCAATCATTTTGGCTCGTACAACAGGACCTACGGTTCGATCGGCGCGGTGATCGTACTGATGACCTGGATGTATCTCGATGGACTCGTTCTGCTTATCGGCGGTCAGATCAATGCTGTCATCAAGCACGCTGGGGCGGAGGTCGATAACAAACCAGAGGCCCCGACCGATACGCGGGGCCCGGCACCGAATACACGCACCAAGCGCTCAGGCGCCAGGCCTGTCCGTGAGTAAGGTTTCGATACGCACACGCGCCTCGCGCGCCATAGGAAGCGTCGCCAAGGCATGCGCGGCCCGCAAAGCCAGGCCCTGGCGGAATCCGGAATCGCACGCCGCTGACGCGACAAGATTCTCGCAAGCACCTACATAATCGTCGCGCGCGACGGCCGTCGCTGCCGCCCGGAACAAGGCCTCGGCCTCCGAGGTCGGAGGGGGCGCGGCGTCACCTTCGAGCGCCGTGACAAGCAAGGCCAGATGGGCATGCAGCAGGGCGATCTCGCCCTGCTCGCGCCCTTGCGGCGGCAGGGCCTCCAACAGCCTGAAGGCTTCGCGAGGCCGCTTGTCGAGAACGAGGAGCCTTGCCACCCGCAAGGCCGCCTCCGGGTCCTCGGGGCGCTCCAAGGCCGCCTGCGCCGCCAGACGCGCCGCCTGCGCGATCTCCCCGCGAACATAAGCGCCCGCGACCGCATCAGGGCTCGGCGCATACTTCCCGAAGAACGCCCGCAGCTCCGGTTCCGACTGCGCCCCCTGGAGGCTATCGATCTCCGCGCCGCCACGGAAGACCTTGACGAGCGGCAGGGCCCGAACCCCGAGCCGCGTGGCAAGCTCGCCGTATTCGTCGGTGTTGAGCATCACAAGCAGCACGCGACCACCGTACTCCTGAGCGACCCGCACTAGGCGCGGCATCAGCACCAGACAAGGCCCGGCGCGCGGTGACCAGAAATTAACCACGACCGGACCGCGCCGCGAATTCTCGAGCACGAGTCGCGGAAAGTTTTCCGCGCTGCCGTCGACGATGTAGGAAAGGACACCCATGGCTTCAGGGTATACTTTTCCTAATCCCTATGAAATTGGCCCCGGTATGAAGGCCATAGGCGTACTCGAATCGCACTCCGCCCACGCGCATGCCAAGCCCCGCGCCCATGGTCCGCATCACATCATTATGGGGCAAGGTGACGATATCGCCTTCGCGGCAGCCGTGTTTGAACGACTGACAAGCGCCCAGATCAGGCTTCAGGACGAGCGCCTGCCCGAGCGCGCTCAAGGCGCTGCCACCGGCCGCACCAGCGTGGGCCCTCCTAGGCCGCGTGGGTGGCGTATTCAGTAAATACAGGAGCGATTGCTGCTTCGGCGTAAAAATCGGTGCCACCTGGAGGTAGGTCGAGTACCCCCGATCCAGTCGGACACCGGCCATCGCCGGCCATGCGATCATGAGCGCGAGAACAAGGCTCGCGGCTTGTAGGGCCGCAGGGTGCATCCGGAGAGAGGTCATCTGCATGGTGGGATCAACATGGGTCTTGTCCGGGCGAATTTCAAACACCGAGACAGCGGCCCATGATAGCACAAGTCGCGGGATACTTATCCGGTCGGCCGCCGGGCATGCGGACGGGGCGCCCCACAATCTTTCCTTGAGCAGCCGCGAAGACGCGACGGCCATGCAGCCGGCCGTGCCGCACGAGCTCCATAGAGAATGCACCGGGCTCTACCGTCACGAACGAGCCACCGCCCTCCAGGCGCGCCATGGAGATATCCGGCCACGATATCCATAGGCGCGCTCGCCGTGCAAGCCGCGCGCAGGACACTATTTCGCTCCCAATATCTTGAAGGGCCGAAGGAAAACGTCTTTCGGGCCGGGCCGCTTCAGGCTAAACTTGCGCGATGCCAGAGCCTGCACGCGACACAACCGGGAACCCCCTGCCCCTAACGGAGAAGACCTATAAGGCCCTATCTCTGGAAGACCGTCTAAGCCTTGCCTTGCAGGAGCGCTTGAACCCAGAGGAGCGCACACTCATAGTCGAGCGCGAACAGTGGATGCAGGTGCGCTGCTACTTCGCGCGGCGCGCCGACCTCACGCCCAGCGAGATTGCGGCCTTCCTCGGGGATCAGGACCATGTGATCCGCCTCTGTATCGCCAAGCGTCCTGACCTCACGCCGACACAGGCCGCACGCTGCGCCGCCGATCGCGACCCCAACGTCCGCTACTTCATCGCGCGCAATCCCGCCCTCCCGCAAGGGCTGCGCGAGGCGCTCAAAGAAGACCCCGATCCCCTGGTGCGTCGCGCCGCCGCCAAGGGACCGCGCGCGCCCCGCGTTGCGGCGCGACCGGGACAAGCCGCACTCATCCGCTCCTGACTCACCAAATCCGCTCAAGCGAGCGCGCTTCTGACCCAGTGGCACGGTTTATGGGCACGCTTCGCCCACTCAAGAGGGCGGGTGTCTCGCGCCCCTTTAATCCGCCGCACATCACGCCGAGGCCGAAAAACGGCCCCGGCCCTATCGGTCATCGCGTCAATGTCCGCGATCCTCGTGATCTCGCCGATTGCGCCCGCGGGGATGCGGAAAAGGGCGCATGTGGCGTGCGGGCGGCGGACCGTAAAGCGGGGGGCCCGGACGCCGCACCCCGGGGCCGCGGACAGGGCGGCGACCCTCTGGGCGGCGCACCGCCCCAAGCGGGGGCCCGCGATGATCGAGCCTTTGCTCGCGCTGGTGGTAAAACGGCCGCATCCCGGGGCCGCGGACGGGACGGCGATCCTCGGGACGGCGCATCACCCCAAGAGGGGGCCCGCGATGATCGAGCCTTTGCTCGCGCTGGTAGTAAAACGGCCGCATTGCTGGGCGGCGGTCCGGGTGGCGCTCGTAGAAGTGAACGACGTGCTCGCGCCAGACGGGGTAGCTGCGCATATAGACACGGTGCCGATACCACCAGCGCGGATGGTGAATGGCATACCAGCGGGCGAAATGCCCGCGCCACCACAGAAAATAGGGACGGTACCGAACGAGGGGCGGCGGCGGACCGTACACGAGCAGTGGTGGCAAATAGACGGTCCCGACCACCGGCGCCCATGGGCCACCATAGTCATTTGCATATACCCAGGCCCCATCGGTCCAGCGGTAATACACCCCATCATCTTCATACACGTAGACGCCATAAGCTGACTCGTAATAGGCGGCGACACCGTCATCGAAGGTAAATGCCACCTGCGGCGCCCCGACCACGACGGCCTCCGAATACCCGTAGCGTCCGGGTGGCATGACACATCCGCTCAGCAAGAACAGGGCCGCGACCGTCATGGCCCATAACCTCATCCAACGCCCCATAGAACCCCCTTATCACCGCACGATGGCGCCATCGAACGCCGACCCCACTCTATGCGCGCTCCATACGCCACGCAAAACCGTTCGTCGCAAACCCCTACCCGCCGGACGCCCCACAATGTGCGCCTTATCATTCCATGGCTCCTGTGTGAAAGTCCAAAATACCTGGCAATGCCGGTCGGCCCGACCTTGCGGGACCGCAGGCGAAAGAGAGGCCCAGATCCTAACCCCCCTGAACGCAAGGCGGCCCTATACTCAGAGACACACCATGTCACAAGGAGGCCTCATGCCCACGACCAGCTGCCACCCGCTAGCCCCCCACCGCAAGCTGCGCATTCCCGACTGGTATGTCTCGACTTTGATGCTGGAACGTACGGTCGACGCCATTCTCAAGCGCGTCACACTACGGCGGGATTGCGACATCCCCTACCTCGCCGGCTACAGCCAGGATGGGCGTACGATCTACATCGACCGCCACCTGCCGCGAACCTTCACGGACAAGGGACGGACCGTGGAGGTCGATCGCTACCTCATCCTGCACGAGGCCGTCGAAAAGGCCCTAATCGACGAACTCGACCTACACTACCTGCACGCTCATCAGATCGCGACCCGGGCGGAGGAGTCGGCAGTCCGCGCCGACCGCATCTCATGGCGCGCCTATGATCGCTTCATGCAACAGTATGTGAAGACCGTGGGCGACGAACGCCTCCAGCATGTGCCGGCGGATCTCGACCTCAAGCCCTATCGGGACGAGCATGACCGCGACCTCATAGCGCGCATGGAAAAGGCCGAACGGCCCGGGAGCGGCACGCGGCAGCGCAAGCCCTGAGCCGCAACCGGCCAAGGAGACCCACGGCCGACCTCTGAAGGCGCGCACCCCTATGGCTGTGGGGCGCCTCAAACACGCGCGATCACCTGTGTCGCGACCCTGCGCAACCCGCGCGGCCCCAGGAGGCGCGGCCCCCCGTTTGCGGGGCGCTGGGGGAGCGGCTTTCGCGATCCCTCACGCCACAGCGCCCACGTGTGCCGACGCGCCTCAACGCCCCACCATCACAACCGAAGGGCGGGCCTACCCCTTTTGAGATACGCTGGGGCCGCCGTCCCCACACCCTATGATTTCACACTGTCTACCGGCCCACACCAAGGGGTTCCGCCGCTTTGTGGCTCGTAATATCCGCATAGAATTATATTAGCACTTTGAGATATATCATCACATGGGCCCGCCCCCCTCCCTAATCTCGCGATGAACGAGACTGGCCGGCCCCGGAATCTTTGCAGATCACGGGCGGCCGACACACAGAGGGAGGGTATATGAAGAAGATCACGGGAAGAACAATTCCCTACACGCGCGCCTTGCACGCCGTGGCCGCCACGGCGCTCGGCCTCTTTTCCTTGAAGGCCTACGCGGTGCCAAGTTTCGCCCGCCAGACGGGACTCGCTTGCGCCGTCTGTCACGACGTGGCCCCACAGCTCACGGCCTTTGGGCGACAGTTCAAGTTGGACGGCTATACGCTCACGACTCTAAAGCAGGTCAAGAGCGGCAAGGATCTGTCGATCAACCGCCTGCCGCCGCTATCGGCCATGGTGCAGCTGTCGATGACGACACTCACCAA
>JAJYHM010000041.1:0-8556 GCA_021784755.1 Pseudomonadota bacterium | reverse complement strand
CGATCGCAAGCCACCAGAACCTGAATAATCTGCGCTTTACAGGCACCTACCAGTTCGGGCTGCACTACCAGGTGGGCGAGAGCTTCTTTACGACCAATGGCACATCCGATCAAGCCTGGTACCAAACGCCGAGCGGCAACGGCAGCCCGGCCTCGACGGGCTTTGAGACACGGCTGACCTATCTGCCCTGGGAGAACACCCAGTTCACGCTGCAATACACCGCCTACAGCAAGTTCGACGGCCAGACCGCGGGCGCCTCGCGCAGCAACAGTCTCTACATCCTGGCCTGGTTCCTCTGGTAACCGACTCCTGTCGCCAGTTGAGGGGGCGCAAGCCCCCTTCTTTTTTGATATCTTCCCAACACACATGCCGGACATTTCGGCGCTCATAAAGGGACCCTGAGCCCCTTATGGGTCGCTTCCATGGGTTCCGGCGGCGCGCACGAGCGCGACCCATTCACTCCACGGCGCACTGCGGGCCCTATGGGCCTCTCCCGCTCCCAGTTCACCAAACTCTCGCGCATGCCCTCCGCGGAAAAAGCCAAGATCGCTATGCTCCGACCGATCGGCGCTCGGTATGGGGAGGTACGGTCTTTCGCGGTATAGCAGGATTCGGCGCCCGAGGTCTTGTGCATTCGGCCGATCTCTTGTGGATCGCAGCCGATCTCCCGCTCGTCAGCGAGGCTTCGATAAACTTGGGGACCGTCGACACGGTCATACCGCCGCCCACGGGGACCGCGACCGTAGCCTCGCTTCGGGAGCGGTGTACCTTATCTGTAACCTTGCACCCGGTAGCCTCCACCCATTGCCGATGGTGTTCCGGTAAAAGCCGAGGAATGCCATGCGGCGATTATCGGACGTTGCGAGGGCATATGAGCCATTCCTCTCAGTCTCGCGCCTTGGAAGTTCTTCGTCGAACCGGCGCCCTTAAAGCCGGGATGCGTCTGCGGCATCCTGTGCCGGCCCTGTTCCTGCGGGGGCGCACATGGGCATACGGGTCCGGCGCGACGACTTGGAAGATAGCGGTGCGCGGGTCCCTTCGCCGTTTAGGGGCGGCATGCGACCTAGCGCCAGCCGCCCTTCGGTTACGTTCCCGCACTCTGTTGAATAGGTGCACGCCGTCTTCCCTTCCCCATCTGGAGGCCATCCCTCATGAACCGTAACCCTACTGCGAAATTGCTTGATCGGCCCCGCCCGTCGGTCCGCACCGGACTGATCGTTTTCATGCTAACGATTGCCACAGCGGCTTTGCCAGCCATCGCGCGAACGCCGTACCGGGCCGCCTCCGGTCCGGCCGCGCGGCCTCACGTTTACCTGCAGCCCGCCAACCAAGCGGCCGAGCACGCCCACAGCAGGGGCGCGCACGGCACCACGGCGGGCATGCGGGCCGCGCAGCAAAGGTTAAGGGGCAATAAAGAAGCCGGTCTCACGCGTCCCCCCGCACCAGGCCCCGGGCCTCTGGCCGAACACCAGCATTGGCCTGATAGCCATGCAGCCCAAGGCGCCGCCGCGAGATAGATCGCTAGAGGAGGCCACCCGCATGAACGATGAAGGGGCATCCATGGGTCCGCCGAATGTCCGGGAAACCGGCCGCCCACGGCTCCAGGGACAATGGTCGTCTCTCCCCCCAAGGGCACGAAGGCGGCCCGCAAGTGCCGTTGGCCCGATTATGCAGATGCCAGCCGCATTGAACCACAATGAAGGAGATTCCTCATGTTCCGCTCTTCCGCTACGACCGCTTCATTACTCATAGCCTTGGCCGCGCTCCCTTTATCATCTTCCTCGGCGGCACGGGCCACACTGCGGCACATGAAAGAAAGGGATGCCGCCTGCATGGGTGCGCCGTTCCATTTCACGGGCTTCAGCTATCGCATCATGGCTATTCACTGGGTGCCTATGGGCGCTCGCTTTGCGCGCGCCATCGCACCCTATGTGGCTACCACCCAATCACCCAATGGCTATCTCGTCTTCAAGGTTCCCGTGGTCAATGTGCAAAACGGGGTCGCGAACGCCCCGGGCGTCGATATCACCGCGTATTACAAGAACGGAATGTACGCGACGACCAATGAGACGCCGTTTTCGAGTTCAGGGGTATCGCAGATGACTGCCAATATTTCCCCCGGGCAGGGGCAAACCATGTATTACGCGATCCCAAACGTGCCGCATCCGACACGGTCCAATCCAGTCGCCAGGCTGGTCCTGCGCTACGCCGCGAACAATGATCCGGGTTACCCGGATGCCTACTATATGCGCTACCCCATTGTGTCCCCATGGCGCTACGGGCGGGCTTGTCGATGACAGCGCGGGTCTCGGTGCGGTATACAAAGTGGTCTCTCTGGGGCGCGAAAGCGGCCCTACACGCGTCGTCGCCCAGCCCTTCGGGCATCCACTTCGTCCCGTCCGCTGCGACCGCGGCGACGTGCAACACCATTACCCTCACCGGGGATCTGTCGGCCGTGTCGCATGACGAGCCGCACGAGACCTTGCGCTCATGAATGGGGGGTTCGCTACTATGGGTATTAAGCATGTTCAAGGAGTCGCCCTTGCAGCCTGTCTCGTGGCGCTCGCACCCGCATCGGCGCGGAGCGTTCCCTACGTCAGGCAGGTCTACAGTGTCGCCCAAGCGAATCACGATTTCAGCCACATCGCCATTTCTAAGACCGGGACGGTGTGGGTGCTCAATGCATCTGCCGGGGGCAAGTATCACGCCCTGTACGCGTTTGCACCGACAGGACGATTGATAGGCCGATATCCGGCGACATGGAACCCCATGTCCTCCAGCGCCGCCTGTTGGACGGCTCGCGGCCCCCTGTCCGCCGCCGAGATGCAAAGCGCCGTGGCGCAATTCCAGCAATGCGCCGTATCGAACAAAAGGGCGGTCAGTATCGCGCGGCCGACCGGCTTGGCTATCGATCACAGTGGTAACGTCTGGGTCGTGACTGATGGGCAATCGTCAGACCTGTATGAGGTGTCCCCGGACGGCTCGATCATCGGTAATCCGGCGAGCGCGGGCATGAACGCGCGAGGACTCACGATCGCCCCCAACGGGTATATCTGGGTTGTCACGGAGGCGCGACCCAAGGTCGATGCCGACGTTCCTCCGCCCAAGCGCGGATCGCAGCCTGCCGTGGATCGATTGTGGGGAGGAAGTACGGAGCTGCGCGTCTACAACGACCAAGGAACGTTGGTGGCCAAAGTCAAGTATATGGATTTCAACACATCCAAAGTGTCCGGAACGACGCTCAAGAAAACGAAGGATTGGCACATTTTCGACAATCTGGTTTTTACGGCATCCGGCAAGTACACGAATTTGACCGCAACGCTTGTGACCAAACACTCCCAGCGCACATGCACGGATTGCGTGGTGGTTGGTGCGGCGGCGACCGAGGGCCGTCTGGTCCGCGACTTTAATCTGGCGGATGAGCCGGGGGATTGCGATACCGGGGCAGTTCCTGGACAGCCGGGCGGCGATGGCAGTGGCGGGTTGCGGCATGGGGCGTTTGCTCCGAACGGTCTGCTGTGGCGCTCGTGGGACTTGGGCCTGTTTGCGGTCGACCTGAAGCACGGGCTCGTGAAACGTCACATCTGCACCAAGCCGTTCGAAATGATCGGCCGTTTCGCGATCTCGGCTGATGGAACGATCTGGGCGTATTCACCTAGAGAGCATGGAGTCATCCATTTTACGGCCGGCGGCGCCATTATCCGGAGTTTTCCCGGCGTGACCGCCCGGGATATCGCCATCGACCATGATGGAAACGTCTGGGCCGTGGCAGCGGGGCGGGTCGTGGAGATCGTGGGTGCATCACGCAAGCCGCCTTACTTTCCCTACGATTTCAATGTGCCGAATGCCCCTCAGTGGCCATAGCCGCAACCGTGTGAGATACACGAAACCACCAGATGAGCACGACAACGGGGGATACACATATGGAAACGCTTCCTTTACGCCTTCGCGGGTTGTTCTTTGCGCCGCGCGCCACATGGACCACCATCGCCGCTGAAAACGCCACGCCATCTTCGTTGTATCGCGGCTGGATTATGTGGCTTGCGGCAATCACCCCGATCTCGATGTTCGTAGGCCTTGCGATATTCGGGTTGTCTCTGCCCACCATAGGCATCGTACGCCCAGGGACAGGCGCACTGCTTCTGCAGATGTTGGTGGGCTACGTATTGGCCCTCGTCATCGTCTACCTCGTAGCGCTCCTTGCCGCCGCCATGTCTCCCACGTTTGGCGGGCGCAAAGACCATGTGCAGGCGCTAAAGCTCGTCGCCTACGCATGGGCGCCCGTGTGGGTGGTCGGCGCCTTGCGTTTGATTCCCGCAATCACGGTTGTAGCCAGCGTAGTGGGTCTCGCTGCCCTGATCTATAGTGCTTGGCTCTTGTGGGCCGGCATGCAGCCTGTGCTCAATGTGCCTCAGGATCGAGCGGCGGGCTTTACCGCGCTCCTTATCGTGATCGGCGCGGTCCTCGCCTTCGCGGTCGGAGCCGCCGGTGCAGCGTTCAGTGGCATCGGCGGCATGGCGCCTGGCGCGGCCGGTCCGTTCTTGGCATCCCACCGCGGCGGCGTAGACAGCCCCGGCTCGGTCTATCCGGCCATGGGGAAGGCCGGGCATGCGCCGGCACACCTAAGACCAACATCCGGTCCCGTCAAAGCCGTGGCACCCAGCCGGCTTGGCGCCTTCCTGCCGGCGACCGTAGACGGTCTAGCAAGGGGTCCTATCAGCACGTTCAAAAGGGTCGTACCCGGCTTGCAGATGAGCAGCGCCGAAGCACACTACGGCGCGGGCGCCCAAAGCCTCAAGATCAGCATCACGGATCTTGTGGCCGAGCGCGCCATGCTCGCCCTGTCGCTGGCCATACAGAAAGATCAGGAGACCGCCACAGGCTACGACAAGATCTTCCAGCAGGATGGCAATACCGTGACTGAGCATTGGGTCGCAGGCGACCGCTACGGCACCTATTCCGTGATCGTGGCGAATCGCTTTGAGGTCAAAGTCGTAGGCACCGGGCCCAGTATGGCTAGTCTGCAGAAGGCAGCTCAGGCGGTAGATCTCGCTGGGCTCACACAGGTCCACTAGGGAGCCGATGCCGTCGGTACCGCATAGTGCTGATCGCCAGGCGATGGCGAAGCGCGCTCAAGCTGGAGATGGAGGGATCCGCCATGGTCCCACACGCCCGGGACCTGCGGCATGGCCGCGGCCATGCCGACACGGGGTGCATGCCTGAAGGCCGGCGCGGATCCGTAAACGGCGGGACCGGTCTTTCCCGAATCCAGGGCACGGGACAGCACCGGCGCGCAGGCGCAAAGTGACGCATACACGGGAGAAACGAGCGGCACGCGTATTCACGCGTCGGGGCATCACGATCTCAGCGCCACCTGCCGTGCGGGCGGGTTCCGGTCACGCATAGCGGCCTGCGCCCAGGCCGCCGCGCACAGCTGAACACCTCCCCCAAGCCCCATGGCCCAAAAGAGACCCGCAGACCCGCCTCCCGCCGCCGCAAAGACCGCCCCCAGTATGGCGACACCGAGGGTGGCGCCGACCATGCGCGCGACATTGATGAGGGAGGCGGCCGTTCCAGAGCGCGCCTGCGAGACCGCGCCCACCGCGGCCCCCATGAGCGGTCCTGTGGCCAGGCCCATGCCGAGGCCCGCAAGGACCAGCCCGATCTCACTATCCGACAGCGAGGCACGAGACGCGGTAAGGCTGATCTCCATGAGGCCGCAGCTTATTACCGCCACGCCGCCGGCCGCCGTCACGCGCTGCCCAAGCCGCGCCGTGAGCGCCCCCGAAAGCGGTGACACCAGCGTGAAGACGAGCGCCATGGGCACCAAGGCCAGTCCCGCGGCCGCCGGTGTGAGCGCGCCCTCCCCGATCCAGAGGAGCGGCATCAGAAAAGTGACTCCGTACATGCCGAAGGTCATGCCGGCCGTGGCCGTGAGCGCGCCACGGAACATACGAACGCGCAAGAGGTCGAGCGGCACGAGCGCCGCGGCACCCCGGCGCCGCTCAATACGCACAAAAAGCGCCAAGGCCAGTCCCGCGCCCGCGAGCAACGGCACCGCAACGGAGGTCTGCCGCCAGGCAATGGCGGCCGCGACGAGCCCGGCGAGCGCGAGCGCCCCGAAGATCTGGCCCGCGGCGTCAAAATGACGATCCTCGGGATCGGACGACTCCGGCAGCGCGCGCGGTGCGAGCAGCAAAGTGGCAATCGCCACCGGCGCCACCACAAAAAAGATGCTGCGCCAGCCGAACTGGCCGATCAAAAACCCGCCCAGGGCCGGCCCGACGACGAAGGCGAGCCCGTTGCAGGCCGCCCAGATACCGAGCGCCCGGCCCCGGGAAACGGGGTCCGTCCACACCACGCGCACGGTGGCGAGCGAGGCCGGCAACAACAACGCGGCGCCGGCCCCGGCCAGGGAGCGGGCAGCGATCAGAAACGGCAGGGAAGGCGCGAACGCGGATAGAAACGACGTTACGGCAAAAACGGCGGCACCCGCCATAAAGACCCGCCGGCGCCCATAGAGGTCGGCCAACAGACCGCCGGTGAGAAGCAGGATCGCATAGACAAGATTGTAGCCGTCGACGACCCACTGCAGGGGGCCCATACCGGCATGGAAATAGCGCCCTATGGGACGCACCGCCAGATTCACGACGGAGGTGTCGATCTGTGCGATCAGCACCGCCATGCAGAGCGTTGCGAGCGTAAGTCGCGTGGCGCGCGGCGGAGCATTTTGCGTAGCGTCACAAGGCGCCATCGCCAAGGAATCGGTCTTTTCCACGATGTTCACACTCCCAAGCGGGGCGGGCACGGTTTTTCGCCAAGGGCTGCCGCCGGTGGGGAGCCCCGGGCGCCGCGCACCCATCAATACGGTGGACTGATCAGCCAGGTGTAACGGCCGCCGCATGCTGGGCGGCAAGCTGCGTATCGTGAGCACTCACGTCGATGAAACTCTTGCGTTTCGTGATGCGGGCGACGTAGTTGCTTATGGCCGCGTTTTTCGGCAATAAGCCAAAACGCATGCTCCAGTTGAGCGCCACGCCCCAGAGGATGTCGGCGGCGGTCAGCGTGTCACCGAGCAGGTAGGGACCCTTGGCGATCTGGTCTACCAGGGTCTGGAGCATGGAGTCAAACTCCCCATAGGGCGAAGTCTTCAAGGGCGCCGGCTCCCGCTTCAGGGCACGGTCGACCAGTGCGGGCTCGTAGCAACTGCCGTAATAGGCGATCCAGCGCAAATAGGGGCCACGACGCGGATCATTGATCGGAGGCGCAAGCCCGGCCTGCGGGAAACGGTCGGCTAGGTAAATAAAAATCGCCACCTGCTCTGTAATAATGGCATCGCCATCCTTGATCGCCGGCACCTTTCCGAGGGGGTTGATCTTCAGATACTCGGCCTGGCGTTGTTCGCCGGCTTGCGTATTCAGAACCCTCAATTCGTACGGCGCGCCGATCTCTTCCAACAAGATGTACGTCCCGGTCGAGCGTGTCTGTGGGGCATGAAACAACACGACCGTTGGCTCCGTTCCCATGACCTCCCTCCTTCGCTTGTGGTGAGGCAAGGCCCGGACGATAATCCCAATACCTGTCACCTATTGTCAGGTTTGTTGGGGCCTAGTCATGCGCGCAAGCCGTCTTCTCTCGATCCTCATGGCGCTCCAAGCCCGGGGCGCCGCCACGGCACCGGCCCTCGCCGCGCAATGCGCGGTCTCGCTGCGCACAATCTATCGTGACATAGAGGCGCTGAGCGCGCTTGGCATACCCATCTACAGCGAACGCGGATCCACCGGCGGATACCGGCTCCTGGACGGCTACCATACGCGCCTCACGGGCCTCTCGCAGGACGAGGCGGAGGCCTTGTTCCTCGCGGGCCTTCCGGGACCCGCGCATGATCTAGGGTTCGGTCCGGCCATGGCCGTGGCGGAACTCAAGCTCTTGGCGGCCCTGCCGGCCGACCTGCGCCTGGAGGCCTCGCGGGCCCGCGGGCGCTTTCATCTCGACGTGGCCGGCTGGTTTGCCGCGATGGAACACCCCGAGGCTTTGCCGCGCTTAAGCCGCGCGATCCGCGAACAATGCGCGATTCACATGCGCTACCGAAGCTGGAAGGAGGAGAGAGAACGGCGTGTAGAGCCCCTCGGCCTCGTGTTGAAAAGTGGCGCATGGTATTTGGTCGGGCGGCGCGACGACGCCATCCGCACCTACCGTGTCGGCCGCATCCTCGAGCTACGCATCCTCGACGAACACTTCGAACCTCCGAAAGGGTTTGATCTCGCCTGCTACTGGCGCGACAGCACCGAACGCCTGCAGGCGGAACTGCACGCCGAGCAAGCCACGATCAGACTCTCTCCGGCCGGCGTAAGCCTGATCGGTCAGATCGCAAACCCCTATATGCGCGCCCGCGTGATCGTCGATCCCACTGCCGACGCCGACGGCTGGCACCAAGCCCATCTGCCCATCGGGTCGTCGCACGGGGCCTGTCTGGAGCTCTTGCGACTCGGGGCTGAAGTCGAGGTTCTGGCACCGACTGCTCTGCGCGCCCAGATGGCGGCGACCATAGCGGCC
>JAJYHM010000008.1:5053-7292 GCA_021784755.1 Pseudomonadota bacterium | reverse complement strand
CGGCGTCTGCGGACTCAAGCCGTTATTGCTGTCGGACCCCGTGGTCGCCACATAGTACGTCTGGCCCGTGCCGGCGCCCGGGGTGTTCAGGGCCAGCCCCAGGGGGATGGTGCTGCCGGTGATGGGCACCGTTGGGACGGACACCCCCGCAAGGGCTGCGGCACTTGGGCCGCCCCAGCAGAAGGCCGCCAGAACCAAAGCCGGCCAGAAACCCGCGTTTGCGGTCGAACGTGACGATCTGAATGGATAGCGCGCCATAGAGTCGCATACCTCCCCACGGAAGAGTCCGATCGCGAACCACCCCGACTAGAAGGAAGATCGATCAGGAAGACTCGTGATGGCGCGCATACTGGCGGAAAGGGCGAGGGGCGAGAACCGTTTTCGGACATCCGCAGAGGGGCCAGGGACGAGCGGATGAGGCGTCGCGTTTTTGGGCGATAATCGGTCGATGATTCGGGAATAAGCGAATGGATGAGGTCGCTACGTCGTGCTTGCCCGTTGACCCCTATCGCGTGGCGGAAAGGGGTCCCTTGCTGGATCCACTCCGCTGCCGGGTCCCTCTTCCGGCCCCTCGCCGGACGGGCATGCCGCCCACCGAGGTGGTGGAGCTACTTCACACGCCGCAGCGCAGGTCCTTTGCGGCCGGTCCTGGCGTCAGAGGGGGGCGTGGTTGCGGGGGTCGGCGGCTCCGGGTCATCCTCCCCCTCGAAGGATAATCCCCGCCCGTTCTCGCGCGCATAGATCGCGAGCACCGCCAAAGTCGGCAGGGCCACCAGGAAGGGTTGGCCGCCGAATCGCGCCTGGAAACTCAGCACCTCGTCCTGGATCGAGAAGTCGCGGACCGCGCGCGGGTCGACATTCAACGTGATGCGTCCGTCTTCCACCCGGCCTAGGGGGACTTGCACGCCAGGTTTGGTGGCGTCGACCAGGATGAAGGGACTGAAACCACCTTCAACGGCCCACTGATAGACCGCCCCTACAAGGTGCGTTCTAAGGGCTGCCATCAGCGCCGCATGTCCCTTTCGGCGTCCGTGAGGCTCAACTTGAAGGGCTTGCGAGCGAACAGTCTTTCGGCGTAATCGAGGATGGGCTTCGCCTGGCGTGGTAGTTCGATGTCGTAGTACGGCAGCCGCCAGAGGAGCGGGGCCAGCGCGCAGTCCGCAAGCGTAAACTCCTCGCCCAGTAAATAGGACTGGTCTTTGAAGATCGGCGAAATGACCGTGAGGCCATCGCGGATGACGGTGCGTGCACGCTGAGCAACGCGCTTGTCTTCGCCCTGAAGTTCAGGGAACAGGTCATACCAATCGCGATTGAAGCGCCACAGCATCAAGCGCGCCCGACCCCGAGTAACGGGATCGACAGGCATGAGTGGCGGGTGTGGTAGCCGTTCATCGAGATACTCGATGATGATGTGCGACTCGTACAACACCAGATCGCGATCCACCATCGTGGGAACCTGGTTATAGGGGTTCACCTCCGCCAGCTCGCGAGGCTTTTTCTTCAGATCGACATGAATGACCTGACACTCGACGTCCTTTTCGAGCAGGACGATGCGCGCTTTGTGACTGAAGGGGCAGGTGGTTCCGGAATAAAGCGTCATTATGGGTTTGCGGACGGCGGGAATAACCATGCTTATCTCCATGCCACGACTCACGTCAGGCCTACAGCCACAACATCGCCGGAAGGTCTCCGGCCCTCTCGAGCGGCTGTTATTGCGCCCCAGGATCGAGGCGTGCTTAACTTTTGGGCCGCACGAGTCCTATAATTTTACTCCATAACGACAAGCCCGCCTAGGGCGCTACCGGCCCGGAGGCCTCATGTCTCTCTCGCACCGCCTCGTGATCCTCGTCCGTATCGTGACCGGGGGCCTTGCACTCGCCTTTGTAATCCTGTTGTTCCGGCCGCAACTGATCGCGCATGGCCCTACGGTCGTGGTACGCGAGGCGCCCCCGGCCAAATCCTCATCCCCGGGGCCGGTCTCCTATGCCTATGCGGTCAAGCAGGCCGCCCGCGCAGTGGTCAATATTAACACGGCCAAAGTGGTGGTGACGCACCCGCAGACCCCCCCCGAACTCCCATTCTACGAGCCCTTCGGGGGGCCGCGGCCACCGGAGAGTCGCAAGCGCGTGGAGACCAGCCTGGGCTCCGGTGTGATCATCAGCAAGGCCGGCTATATCCTGACCAACTACCATGTGATCCACGGCGCGGACGCCATCCGCGTGTTTCTGAAAGACGGGCG
>JAJYHM010000008.1:0-4497 GCA_021784755.1 Pseudomonadota bacterium | reverse complement strand
GGCGACGTGCTCTACGCCATCAACGGCCAGCCACTGCGCTCGGCGAATCGGGCCCTCCTGAAGATCGCCGATACCAAGCCCGGGACGCCCATCACCCTGGGCGTCATCCGCAATGGCCGGCACTTCACCGTGCGCATGGTCGTGGCCACACGGCCACCCCTGAAGGCCGCCGCCTCGCTCACGCAGGGGCCGCCTCCCACGCCATGACCGATAAGGGCGGCCGCCGGGGCGACGTCACCCTCGCCATCTCCGCCGTTTCACGATGGAGCCATAAAGGACGCGTAGCGTAAGACGGCCGCTCTATGCGCCCTCCGGCAAAACCGTGCGGGGAAATGCATAACCGTCCTCGGCCGCCATCGCACACAAATCCACAATGATCAAGAGCGGCATCTTAGGCCGCCTCGGCGCTCTCTTCATTATGGGCTCACCCAATGGCTTGCGGGACGGGTCAGGAAGTCTTGCAGTGCAATGCCATCACCGCCCACCAGCAGGCTGCGTTGTGGTCTGAAGGCCTCGGCGAAGGCCGCGGTGCCGGGGTGCGCCTGCGGTGCGCGGCCGCTTTTGACCTCGATGGCCGTCAACCGGCGGCCGGCCTGCACCACAAAATCCACCTCATGGTTGCGCTCGCGCCAGTAGTACAGGCGGCACTCACCGCGCATGGCGGCATTGGCCAGGTGGGCGCCCACGGCGGACTCCACCAGCCGTCCCCAGAACTCGCGGTCGGCGCGGGCTTCTGCCAGCGTTATGCCTGCGCTCACTGTCATGAGTGCCGTGTTCAGAACCTGCAATTTGGGGCTGGAGGCGCGGCTGCGCGCCACGTCGCCCGCGTATTTGGGCAGGCCGCAGGCCATGCCGGCGCCAGCCAGCAGCTCCAGATAATGCGCTAGCGTGGTGGTGTTGCCGGCCTCCTGCAACTGTCCCAGCATCTTGGTGTAGGAGAGCACCTGCCCCGAATAGCGACAGGCCAGCTCGAACAGGCGGCGCAGCAGGGCCGGTTTGTCGACCCGGGTGAGCAGCAGCACATCGCGCGCGATCGAGGTTTCGATCAGGCTGTCGGCCACATAGCGGGCCCAGCGTTCCGGTTCGCCGATCAGGGGCGCTGCGCCGGGGTAGCCGCCATGGAACAGGTACTCCTCCAGCGACCAGCCGAAGGCGGCCTGCATTTCCGTGAATGACCAGTGCGACAGCGGGATCACCTCAAAGCGCCCGGCTAGGCTTTCGCTGAGCCCCTGGGTGATCAGCAGAGGGGCTGAGCCGAGCACCACCACCTGCAAGGGGCATTTTTTGCGGGTATCTTCATCCCACAGGCGTTTGACCGTTTCCGACCAGCCGGGGATTTTCTGGATTTCATCGAGCACCAGTACGGCGCCGGCCGGGCCTTCGATAGCCAGCCGCGCGGCCTCCCATTGCTGGGCAATCCAGTCCGAGCTGCGCAGGCCCGGCTCGTCGGCGCTGGCCTGACGCACCGGCACCGGCAGGGTTTCGATCACCTGCTGCACCAGCGTGGTCTTGCCTACCTGGCGCGGGCCAGCCACCACCTGTATGAAGCGGCGCGGCGCGGCCAGCCGGGGAGCCAGTATGGCCGCCTGCGGGCGCTGGAACGGGCCTTTTGGTTTACTTTCCATGTTGAGTATTTTTACTCAATGCCCTGAGTACAATCAATCACCCCCCCCTCCCAAGGGGGGGTTTTACGGGGCTTCGTGATAACCTGCCTGTAGAGAACAGATTTTATGTATAATACATTACATTATGGCTTTCAATCTGATCAAGGTTTTGCGTGCCTTGGCGGCCCCAGTGGCCGGATCAGAGCTTGCCGCCTCGCAGGGAATCAGTCACCCGACCCTCTGGCGCGCCGTGCGGGCCGCAGGCCCCCAAATCGCTTCGTGGAAAGAGGGACGTAGGCTTTGGCTTGCGGCCACGCGCCCGCCCGGGGTTATCCCTGTACGCCGCGTCGCCCCCGACGGGGAAATCATTGACCTACCCCCCGCGCGCCCCTTGGCGAATGGTGGGACACTCTGGATTGACTGGCGCGGCCACCTCCGAGTATTCGAGGGCCTGCCGCCCGAAATAGCGGCCCTGCGTCCCGAGGGTTTCTTGGGGCGAGCGCTCGCCCGCCAGCTGGCAACGATCTATGACGTGGCGGACAATCCAAACTACTGGAGCGACGACGAGGTCTTGCGGATTATGAGCGAACGGGGCGAAGACCTTCCCGGAGACCTTATCCTGGGAGAGGCGTCTTTGGCGCGCTGGTACCAGAGCTCGGCGAGACCCATCCCGGAGACAGACGGGTTAGCGGAGGGCTTTGAAGCCCGTGCGCGCGCGACCTTGGCAGGGGACCTTCCAGGATCGTCGGCGGGGGGGAAGCAACCGAAATTCACGGCGACCCTTCAAACGACTGACGGCGCGCTCTGTTCGGTATTGGTGAAGTTCGCTCCCCGGGGAAGCGCGCCCATCGCCTGCCGTTTAAGCGATCTCCTGGCGGCCGAAGCTATCGCCCTCGCCGTCTTGCAGAAAGCGGGGCTACCGGCCGTCGTCCCACGGATCATCGACGGACCGGACCGGCGCTTCCTTGTCTCCCCGCGCTACGATCGCGTGGCCGCCACGGGGCGACAAGGCGTCTTGCCTTTAGGGGCGTTGGATGACGAATATTTTGGGAAACGGCGAACCCTTTGGACGGCTGCCGCCGCACGTCTCGTCGCGGCGCGGATGCTGCCGCCACAAGACGCCGCGCGCCTACGACAGGCCGACGCCTTCGGGGCGTTAATGGCCAACACGGACCGCCACTATGGCAATGTGAGCCTCTGGCGCCCCACCTTTGCGGGCGACACCTTCCGGCTAGCCCCCCTCTACGACATGGCGCCGATGGCTTACGCACCTGTAGGCGGAGAACTGCGGGCTCAGATGGCCAAGATTCCCATCACCCTGCCCGGCCTAAGCGGAGTCGAGCGTGCCTTAGTGAAGGAATGGGCCCTCAGCTTCTGGGCGGATTGCACAAAATCCCCGCTTATATCCCCTGCATTCCAGGCGATTGCGGCGGCGCATAGCGCCCAGCTGTCCGAATCGCCACTGGTTTGAGGGCAGCCGCCACGGGACGCACACGCACGCGGGGTTAATTTTTGATCCGACAGGCCTCCCCATGGCCCGCTCCAGTCGGCGCGCGGACCCACCCGAAATTGTCCGGACTCTCTTCAGCCATTACTGTATTTGAGCCGGGCTCACGCCCATCTCGCGACCGATCTGGGCCTGTCCGCCATGGCCGCGCCTCGTGATTGCATTCAGTAATTTGGCGGGCCGGATCTCCTCAACCGCATACATGCTCGCGCCGTAGTGGCTCGTGGTATCCGGCGTGGCAAGCCCTGCGCTATTGTTTTTGAGCATATCGGTGCGCTAATTTTTGTCCATGGGCGCGACCCGCTGCGCACAGATCAATGGTGGTTTCCCGAAATTAGCGCGCACTGCAGGGCTGAACGCCGAGTTCATGCGCCAAATTGCGAAGAGTCGTCGGCGAGCTTCGCCAACGACCGCCATTGCGATTGAGGCTGCGACCACCGGCGCTGTAACGCGAGAGGAGCGCAAGCCTGACATTTTGGCCTCCCTCAACTCCGCGCGGCTGAACGCAAAAGCCCGAGCAGGCCGTCGATGGCAGGCTCCCGGCCTCGGCTTGCCTCGAGGACCGGAGGCGTAAACAACGCGGCGTGTCTCTTTACGTCCGCCGGGTCGCCTATGATCGCCCGCCATTGTCGCTTGAGGGATTCGGCGTCACCCACGGGGACGTGCCCGAGAATACGCAGCAAAAGCGCCTCTAAGCAAGGCTCGGACTTCAGGACCACGATTTTCTTTTTGCGGGCGGTCGCGGCAACGGCGGGCGACCAATCCGTGTCCGTATCCAACAAGGCGGCTATCTTGTCATAGCGTTGGTTGGCCGCCTGCCTCGCTGTCCAGTCGATGACGTGCCGGGCCCCTTTCCCGCGGGCGTTCCCTACGGTCACCATCAAGCCGCATCCGCGAGAGACGTAGAGCGCCTTCACGTGCCGCAAAAAGCGCTCCTCATCGTGGCCCTCGCCAACTATGAGCAAAGTGCGCCTTACAGCCCAGCGATCCCCGGGATCAGCCATCGAAGCGCGGCACGCCGCCATAGGCGCCGGCCATATATTTCGCGTAGAGATTGTCGTCGCTGCGTATGCCCGCCACCTTATCGAGGCGGATCGCGAGGCTTTCGCACTCCTCATTCTTCTCGACCACCATGGCCTGCGCCTTATTGAGAAGCGTGAGCACTTCCGGACTATGGCAGGTAAACAAGATCTGCGCGCCCAACCGATTGGTTTGCGGATTCGCGAAGAGGCCCAGAATCGGCTCCACCATATGCGGGTGGAGATCGTTTTCCAGTTCATCGATGACCGCAAGCCCGCCCATGGCGAGGGCCTCCAGGACGCGAGCCAACAGCACAAAGGCGGCTTGCGTGCCGCTCGATTCGAACGCGAAGGGCAACTCAAAGAG
>JAJYHM010000068.1 GCA_021784755.1 Pseudomonadota bacterium | reverse complement strand
CGCTGTACGCGCCCCGGGGTCGGCCTGCGGGGCCACCTTTTAGTGGGGCAGGACCAGCTTGAAGAGGAATTCCGCGCTCAAGTAGGCAAAGACCAAGAGTACGAAGCCACCGATCGTCCAGCGCACCGCGTTCAAGCCTCGCCAGCCGAATTGACGGCGGCCTATGAGCAGGACGGCGAAGGCAAGCCAGGCGACCAGCGACAGGATGCTGTGATGGGTGAACGGCAGCGGGTTTCCAAAGAGTTGCTCAGAGAAAAAGAAGCCGCTTACGAGCGTCAGCGTGAGCAGCAGAAAGCCCACCTGGATCATCTCGAACATGAGCGTCTCCATGGTCTCCATGGGGGGGATGGCGCGCAGCGGTTGCCGCGTATAGCGTCGCCGCAAGCGACTCTCCTGGACCCACAAGAACAGGCTTTGGACGACCGCGATACTCAACAGGCTGTAGGCCAGGATCGAGATGACGATATGGGCCACGAGCCAAGGGTCGGAGATGCGTGTATCTTCGCTGCTTGCCGGCAGAAAGATCTGTCCTATCGTGGCGATCGCGGTGCTCGGCATAATGAAGGCCCCGAGGCTTCCAATCGGCTTGCGCAGGGACGCTATCAGGAATATGGCGGCCACCGCCCAGGCATCCAGCGAGAGTATGGTGCCCACGCCGAGCGTGAGATGGCCGTCGTGATCGATGTCTCCGATGAGTAAAGCGCCTTGCAGCACCACCCCGAGCCCGCCGAACGCCATGGCTCGCTTTAGGTCGCCCCCGGCGTTCGGCAACGTCTCGAGTACGCGCCAGTAGAACACGGCCGAAACCGTGTACAGGCCGATGGCCACAATATGGAAGAGGAGTTGTATCATAGGCGGCATTGGTATCGTGGCGCGATGATGTCATACCCAGGGGGCTGCGGGAAGGCCCGCGTTTGGCCAAGATCCCTGACCGCGGGCGCAGCATCAATAGGAGACGGAAATGTTTGAGACTTTGAGTAAGCGTTTACAAGGGGCGCTGCGCACCCTGCGTGGAGAGGCCCGGCTCTCCGAGAAGAACATCGGCGAGGCCTTGCGCGAGGTGCGTATCGCTTTACTGGAGGCCGATGTCGCGCTCTCGACGACAAAGAGCCTCATAGAAACGATACGCACGCGGGCGCTGGGTCAGGAGGTGATGGCGACCTTAAACCCGAGCCAGGCGGTCATTAAAGTTGTTTATGACACCCTTGTTGAGACTATGGGAGTGGCCTGCGATCGCCTGAATCTCGCGACGCGCCCCCCCGCGGTGGTCCTGCTCGCGGGTCTCCAGGGCTCCGGCAAGACCACCAGTGCCGCCAAGCTTGCGCGCCTTTTGCGCGAGCGTGAAGGCAAGAAGGTGGCGCTCGTGAGCGTCGATGTCTATCGCCCGGCGGCGATGGATCAGCTCGAGCGCCTGGCCGAGGAGGTCGGGGTCACGTTCTATAAGGGCTTGCCCGAGGAGCGCCCGGAGGCGATCGCGCGCCGGGCCCTGGATCTGGCGCGTCGCGAGGCGATCGAAGTGCTCATCGTCGATACTGCAGGGCGCCTGCATGTAGACGAGGAGATGATGAGTGAGGTGCGGGCGCTGCATGCTGCCACCGATCCCATAGAGACCTTGTTCGTCGTCGACAGCATGACAGGCCAGGACGCCGTGAACACCGCCCAGGCCTTCGATGCGGCCTTGCCGCTTTCCGGTGTGATCCTCACCAAGACCGACGGCGATGCGCGCGGCGGCGCGGCGCTGTCGCTGCGCGCAGTCATCGGCAAGCCGATCAAATTCCTCGGTACGGGGGAAAAGATCGACGGCCTGGAGCCCTTCCATCCGGAGCGTCTGGCCTCGCGCATCCTGGGTATGGGCGATGTCCTCACCTTGATCGAGGAGGCGGAACGCAAGGTCGATCGCGAAAGCGCCGAGCGCCTGGCCGACAAGTTCAAGAAGGGTAAGGGCTTCGATCTCGAGGATTTTCGCGAGCAGATGCTGCAGATGGAGCGCATGGGGGGTATGGCAAGCCTGCTGGACAAGCTCCCGGGAATGAGCGAGCTCCCAAGCGCCGCGCGCGCGCAGATGGAGAGCCACGATACGCGTCGACTCGTCGCCATCATCAATTCGATGACACGCCAGGAGCGACGGTTTCCTGACACCATCCGTGGCTCGCGCAAGCGGCGGATCGCACAGGGCTCGGGCACGGGGGTGCCGGAGGTCAATCGGCTTTTGAAGCAATTCGCGCAGGCCCAGCGCCTCATGAAGCAGATGGGTAAGGGGGGATTGAAGCGGATGCTGGCCGGCATGAAGGGAAAAATGCCGGGTTTACCCTTCTAGAAGGGCCTTGCCCCGGCGCGCGGTGCGCCCTATAGTGGCGCAAGCGGTCTTTAGCGCGCCTCGCGGCGCGGATGGTCGGCAGGGGGGCTATAAGGATGGCCACGGCGACAGAAACGGGAATTCCCGATCGGCGCGGTAGCGGACGCAAGATGATTCAACACTTGTTGTCCGAGCGGCGCGACATGCTCGTGCTCTTTTGCCGGGTCGCGGGTCTCGGCCCGTTCTCCGATCGGAAGACGCACGTAGACCTTCTGCAGGCCTTCTGCCAGATCCTCGTGGATTATATGGCCGCGGCACACTTCTCGTTGTATCAACGCATAGTGGAAGGTAATGAACGCCGCCAGGATGTGCTGGTTTTGGCCGACGAGATCTACGGGCGTATCGAGGCCAGTACGGAGACTGCGATCTGGTTCAACGACAAGTACGACCGCATGAGGGCTGAGGTCTCGGCGGCCGATCTTCATGCTGACCTGTCGGTCTTGGGCGAGGCGCTCGCTACCCGTATCGAACTCGAGGACCGTTTGATCGCTGCTATGGGCTAAGCCGTGTTCGACGCCCCCATAGGGCGCGTAGGGCGATCCAGTGCATGCGTGGGTCCGGTAACAGGATGCGGCCCGTCAACAGTCTTCGGGGGTCCACCCTCATTTCCTCAGAAAGCTCCACAAGCAGGCACTCCCCGAGCGCGGCGAGCACGCGCATGGAACGTGGCGGGAGCGGCGCAGTCAGGGTTTGGCGCCGCGCAGCCTCATAGGCGCTCGCCGCCCAGTCGCGCAAGACCTCCATGGCCGCTTGCGCGTCACCGCGCTCTTGGTTCCGGCGCGATGCCTCGGCCGCGAGCGATGCAATCTCCCAAGGACGATGACGGCAGGCGAGGCCTATGGTTTGCAGGCGCACGGTGAGGGCATAGGCGATACCGATCTGTTCGGCGTAGCCCAGGGTTTCGGGCGCGTCGGCACCCTCGAGGGCGGCGGCGAGCCTTAAAGGTCGCCCCCATTGCCCCGCGAGGAGCGCGTGAAACAAGTCTCCCGGAAAGCAGTCGGCCAGGGCGGCCTCGGCCCGCGCGGCCTCGATCGCGCTTTGTGCGATCGCGCCTACGGGTCCGGCCGGGAGTGCGCGAGCCAGCGGATGGCGGGCGGCCCCGGTCGTAGCCGCCGCGAGTTCCGCTTCCCAGAAGGCGATTTTTGCGCGCCGCACCTCGGGCGCGGGGGTCGCGACCAGTACGGCTTGGATCTCATCGAGCACGGCGTAGAGCGCGCGTAGCGGCGCCCGCGCGCCGCGGCGGCTGTAGCGCGCGCTTAATGTGAGTGGGGTGGTCATGGAAGCGGACCGTGCCTGCCCTTGGGCCGCGCCCTGGGCGCGGCGACCCTATCGCTTGAGCTGATCGCGTTTGTCCTTGACCTCGTCCCACTGCGCGGCATCGGGGAGGGCATCCCTCCTTTCGAGAATGACAGGCCACGCCTTGGCGAGTTCGGCGTTGATGGCGATGAAGTCGCGCTGATCTTCCGGGACTTCATCCTCTGAGAAGATAGCCGATACCGGGCACTCCGGGACACATAAGGTGCAGTCGATGCACTCGTCGGGGTCGATGACGAGAAAGTTGGGGCCTTCGCGAAAGCAATCGACGGGACAGACCTCCACGCAGTCTGTGTATTTGCATCGAATGCAGCTCTCGGTGACCACGTAGGCCATAACACGCTTCCTCCCAAAAGCCGCCATATTAGGCGAAGGCGGCGTTCCAGGAAACCGGAGACTTGCGATCCGGCCCCCCTCGTGAGTACTATGGGTGAGTCTGCTTTAAAGGAGTCGTGGCTATGGATACGGTCGAGCGACGGCGATTATCGTGGCGGGAGCGGCGTCTCGTCGCCTGGATCGCGACATTGCCTGCCGCTGAACCTGGGCGGGCGCTCGCGCTCTTGGCGCAATCGGTAGTGGCCCTCAATAGAGTTCTCCTCGATCCTTCCATCCGTATCTCCCTTCTGCGGCACTACGAAAGCTCGGCAAACGACTTAGCGGGCGTGTTCGCCCGTCCGGGTTTGGCCGGATCCCTGGCGGGGACCGCGACGACCGTGCATTCCGAGATCGCCCAAGGTTACCAGATGGCGCTCAGTCCCGAGCTGCCCGCCGAGTGGCGGCTGATCGCAGTCGAGGGTGCGATGAGGAGTCTGGCGGAGGTCTTGCGTGCCGCCTACCGGGTCTATGTACCGGCGCCGCCTGGCCTCTGGCGGCGCATTCACGCCCTGTTTGGCTCGGTGGCGAACCCTACGCTCGACCTGGAACGGCTCTACATCGGGGTCGTGTTGCTGGGCCTGTCGGACCCCTACGCGCTTCCCGCTGGGGGCATCGATGCGGTCTCGCGCATCATAGGCGAGATCGGCGAGCGCGCGGTCCTGAATGATGTCTCGGGCTTTGGCCTCGTAGCCGGCATGGATAAACCGGCAGAGCCGGTGGCGACCGAGGCTAAGCTGTTTCTTGACACCACCTCGTTACTGTCTGAACTGACGCGGCTGCGGGAGGATTTGAGGGCGCGTCGGCCCCTGCCGCCACGGCTTGCCGCCAATGTGCTACCCGATCTTGCGCTGCGGCTCTGTGCTATGTTGGGCGAGACATGGCGGCCCGGTCCGCGGCGTCGATCGCTGCGCATACGTATTGGCGGCGAGCGGCTCGTCTGTCAAGGCCTGCCGGCGCTCCAAAGGTTGCGGGCGGGCGATGCGCCGGCCCATCATTTCGTCGAGCTCGATATCCCGTGGGGGGGTGCCCGCGCACCCTCCTCGGAAGACTTGGACCCAACCTTGCCGCGCGTGACGACCTGGACCATTCGGGATGCGGGTCGCGCGGGGCTGTGGCTCTCTTGCGCCGACCTCGATGGGCGGCCGCCTGCGCCTGGAACATGGATCGGGATCAAGGATCCATCAGGAGGCGGGGCTTGGCAGGCGGCGACTGTGCGCTGGCTCAGGCGTTCGCGTCCTCGGGAATACGCCATCGGTGTGGCCTTGCTCGGCGATGCGCAGACCGAGACCATCCTGCGCATCGATCCGCGCCGCGCGGCCTTTGCCGCCTCGCCTGTGAGCAGTTCTCCTTCCTGGGTGGTGACGCCCGCGAGACCCTCCGCCGCCGCTTACCCCCCGGGGGGTGCGGTCGGGCCGGCGATCCCGGCGCGACGCGTGGCTCCCTAGAAAGAAGGGCGTTCGCGGTGTGCGTGGCCGCCTGCGGTCAGGTCGTGTCGGCGGTGCCAGGGTTGGCGAATACCGCGCGCATGTGGCCGTAGACGCGCGGGTTGGCGGCGAGGATATTACCGCTGTCGAGTGGATCGCCATCTGTGAAAAGATCGCTCGCGATCCCACCGGCCTCGCGCACGAGGAGGGCGCCTGCGGCGATGTCCCAGGGCTTCAAGCCCGTCTCCCAGAACCCATCCAGCCGCCCGCAGGCCACGTAAGCAAGATCGAGCGCGGCCGAGCCCGCACGGCGGACCCCGCTCGTGCGACAGGCGACGCGCTCGAAAAGCCGCACCCACTGAGCCACCGAGTCGCTCTCTCGGAAGGGAAAGCCCGTGCCGAGGAGGGCGCCGCCGAATTCGGTCACGCGACTCACGCGGATGCGTCGATCATTCAGTTGGGCGCCCTCGCCGCGGGTCGCCGTGAAGAGTTCGTCGCGCAGAGGGTCGAAGACCACGGCCTGTTCCAGGCGACCCCGGCGACGCAAGGCGATGGACACCGCGAACTGCGGGAAGCCATGCAGGAAATTGGTCGTGCCGTCGAGCGGGTCTATGACCCATTCCCATTCGTCGCCCGCGCTGGCGCCGCTCTCCTCGGCGAGGATGGCGTGGTCCGGGTAGGCGCCCCGCAAGGTGTCGATGATAAGCTCTTCGGCGCGGCGATCCACTTCCGTGACGAAGTCATGGCGGCTTTTGGTCTCGACGCGCAGGCGATCGACGTCGGGTAGTGCGCGGACGATGACGTTCCCGGCCCGGCGGGCGGCCTTGATGGCCGTATTCAACATGGGGTGCATGGTGACTCCCGCAAAAGCCGAGCATTGTAGCCGGGCGGGGGGACGTGTAAAAGGCTTATGTCCCGCAGGCATGGGCTGCGCGCAAGGCTTGAGGTGTTAAAGATCGATGGATATGCCCGATATCCGCATTATTCTGGTGCGACCGCAGCACCCCGGTAACGTTGGGGCGTGTGCGCGCGCCATGAAAAATATGGGCCTCAGACGTCTCGTCCTGGTCGCCCCGCAGCGGTTTCCGGATGCCGAGGCGGTAGCGCGGGCGGCGGGTGCCGACGATATCCTAACGGCCGCCGAAATCGTCGACGATGTGCCCGCGGCGGTCGCCGAGTGCGTGTTCGTGGCCGCCACGAGCGCGCGCGACCGCACCATCCCGCTGCCGCGCCAAGAGGCCCGGGCCGCGGCCGCCACGCTGTGCGCACAGGCCCGCTCGGGTCCGGTGGGGCTGCTCTTTGGCGCGGAGCGCACGGGTCTTACGAACGAGGAGGTGGACTATGCCCACGCCCTCGTACAGATCCCGGTCGACCCGCAGTTTGCCTCTTTAAACCTCGCGGCCGCCGTGCAGATTCTCTGTTATGAGATCCGCTGCACGATCCAGGCGGGCCCGGCCCCTGCCTCTGCGCACAAGCCGGCCTCGCAGGACGCCTTCAACCGGTTTCTCGAGCACCTGGAAAAAACCATCACGGATGTGGGCTTCTTGAATGAGAAGCACCCGCGCAAGCTCATGCGGCGGCTGACCCGTCTGTTCCGTCGTGCACTTCCGGATGACAACGAGATCCAGATCCTACGCGGCCTCTTGAACGCCGTCGAGAAGCCTTATCCGCCGCGCAGATGAGTCCTGAAGCGCCCCCGCGTAATACTTGACAAATTTAGTAGGAAAAGGCCTAATGGCGCGATGGGGAAGACAGGCGTCGAGCAAACCGGATCGGTCGCGGCGAAGGGCTATTTTGCCAGCATCCTTGCGCGCGATCCAGCGGCACGCTCGTGGTTCGATGTCGCGACTTTGTATCCCGGGGTGCATGCGCTCGGTTTCCACAGGGTAGCGCATGCCCTGTGGCGGCGCGGGTGGCGCTGGGCGGCGCAGGCGGTGGCGCGTCTGTCGCGTTTCCTGACCGGCATCGAGATCCACCCAGGGGCTCGGATCGGGCGGCGGTTTTTCATAGACCATGGGATGGGCGTCGTGATTGGCGAGACCGCCGAGGTCGGCGATGATTGCACCTTGTATCAGGGGGTGACGCTCGGCGGGACCAGTTGGCAGCCGGAGAAGCGCCACCCGACGCTCGGCAATAACGTCGTGGTCGGGGCGGGTGCGAAAGTGTTAGGTCCCATCACGGTGGGTGACGGGGCTCGCGTGGGCTCCAACTCGGTGGTGGTGAAGGACGTGCCGCCCGGTGCCACGGTGGTCGGTATCCCGGGTCAGGTGGTGGTGAAGCGCAGCGAACGGGAGCGGACACGCGCCGCGCTTGCGCAGAAGATCGGCTTTGAGGCCTACGGCCAGGCCGCACAGATGCCGGACCCCGTGGCGCAGGCCATAGACCGCGTGCTCGATCATTTGGCAGTGGTGGATCGACGGATGGGGGCCCTGTGCGAGGAACTGCGTAAGGCCGGCATACCGCTCACCGACCTGACCGGGATCAGCGCCCGCCACGGTAATGGGGTGGCAGGCTCCGAGCATGAAACGGCGACCCCGCAACCCCCCGAACATAATAGTTGACTAAATCACTCGGGTATGACACATTGAAGGCGTAAAGACAACGCCCTGAGGCCCTCATGAAACTGACCACCAAGGGACGCTATGCGGTGACGGCCATGCTGGATCTGGCGGTGCACCAACATCACGACACAGTCGCCTTGGCCGATATCGCGGCCCGACAGGGGATCTCCTTGTCATATCTGGAGCAGCTCTTCGCAAAGCTGCGGCGCCGGGGACTCGTGGCGAGCGTGCGCGGCCCAGGCGGTGGCTACAGCCTGGCGCTGCCGGCAGCACAGATCTCGGTGGCCCAGATCGTGATGGCCATCAACGAAAACATCGATGCCACCCGCTGTGGCGGCGAGAAAAATTGCCACGGCGAGGAACGCTGCCTGACCCACCAGTTGTGGTCGGAGCTGAGTCGGCGGATCTATGAGTTTCTGGACGGTATTACGCTCGCGACCCTGGTGACGGAACCCGAGGTACAAGAGGTGGTGCTGCGGCAGGCCAAGCGGCCGAAGGTCGGGATCCTGAGAAACGAAGTCGCGCATGGGAGCAGGTATGAGAAAGCCGATTTATCTTGATTATTCGGCCACGACGCCGGTTGATCCGCGGGTGGCTCAGGTCATGTGTCGCTACTTGACCATGGAAGGGGACTTTGGGAACCCGGCATCGCGTTCCCATGCGTTCGGATGGGAGGCGGAAAAGGCGGTGGAGCGCGCCCGTGCCGACGTGGCGGCCTTGATACACGCCGACCCCAAGGAGATCGTCTGGACCTCGGGCGCCACGGAATCGGATAACCTGGCCCTGAAGGGCGTGGCCCGCTTTTACCAGAACAAGGGGCGCCACATCGTCACGGTCAAGACCGAACATAAGGCGATCCTCGATACCACACGCCAATTGGAGCGCGAAGGCTTTGAGGTCACTTATCTGGATCCGGAACCCGACGGTCTCCTCGACCTCGACAAGCTTACGGCGGCGTTGCGCAAAGACACCATTCTGGTGTCGGTCATGCATGTGAACAACGAGATTGGCGTCATTCAAGACCTGGCGGCCATCGGTCGTATCGTCAAGCCGCGGGGGATCATTTTTCATACGGACGCCGCGCAAAGCGCCGGCAAGATCCCGATCGACGTCAATGCCCTGGGTGTCGACCTGTTGTCTTTGAGCGCGCATAAGGTCTATGGGCCCAAGGGCATAGGCGCGCTCTACGTCCGGCGCAAGCCGCGGGTGCGTCTGGAGGCCCAGATGCATGGCGGCGGACATGAGCGCGGCATGCGATCCGGGACGCTTGCGACCCACCAGATCGTCGGCATGGGCGAGGCCTTCCGGCTTGCGCACGAGGAGATGGACGCCGAGGCGGCGCGCCTGAAGACGCTGCGCGAGCGCCTGCTCGAGGGGCTGTCGGATATCGAGGAGGTCTATGTGAACGGCGACCTCGAACGGCGCATCCCGGGCAACCTCAATATCAGTTTCAACTTTGTCGAGGGTGAGTCGCTCATCATGGCGCTGAAAGAGCTTGCGGTGTCGTCGGGCTCGGCGTGTACCTCAGCGAGCCTCGAGCCGTCCTATGTGCTGCGGGCACTCGGGCGGAATGATGAACTGGCGCATAGCTCGATTCGGTTCACCATGGGACGCTTCACGACTGAAGAGGACGTGGAGTACACGATTCGCTTGCTGCACGAAAAAATCGGCCGCCTGCGGGAGCTCTCGCCGCTGTGGGAGATGTACAAGGACGGGGTCGACCTGAATTCGGTGCAGTGGGCCGCTCATTAGTCTTGATTTGAGTACGGGAAGGAGAACGATATGGCATACGGTAGCAAAGTGTTGGATCACTACGAGAATCCGCGCAACGTCGGCTCATTTGACAAGGCCGACCCGTCGATCGGGACCGGCATGGTGGGCGCACCCGCCTGTGGCGATGTGATGAAGCTCCAGATCCGCGTCAATGACGATGGGGTGATCGAAGAGGCGCGCTTCAAGACCTACGGGTGCGGGAGTGCGATTGCTTCGAGTTCGCTTTTGACCGAGTGGGTCAAGGGCAAGACCTTGGAGCAGGCCGGACAGATCAAAAACACCGACATCGCCGAGGAGCTCGCGCTGCCGCCGGTCAAGATCCACTGTTCGGTGTTGGCGGAGGACGCCATCAAGGCGGCCATCGCCGACTATCGGAAGAAGGCCGGCAAAGATGAGAGCGTCGACGCGGCATAAGGGGGCGGGGCAATGGCTGTGACGTTGACCGAAAGCGCCGCCAAGCATGTACGGCGGTCCTTGGATAAGCGGGGGCACGGCGCGGGTCTGCGCCTGGGCGTGCGTACGAGTGGCTGCTCAGGAATGGCCTATGTGCTCGAATACGCCGATCAGGCCGCCCCGGAGGATAGCGTCTTCGAGAGTCACGGGATCAAGGTCCTGATCGACAAGAAGAGTCTCGTCTATCTGGACGGCACGGTCCTCGACTATACCCGCGAAGGCTTGAATGAAGGGTTCAAATTTCAAAACCCGAACCAGAAGGACACCTGCGGCTGTGGCGAAAGCTTCAGCGTGTAGGGGGCGGGCATGGCGCGCAATTATTTCGAATTGTTCGAGCTGCCGGCGCGATTCAACATCGATCTGAAAGAGCTTGCCGCACGCCATAGGGAGCGTATCCGGGTCTGGCATCCGGATCGCTACGCGCAGGGCTCAAGCGAGGAGCGCCGGCGCGCGGTCGCGGTGAGCGCTGATTTGAACGATGGCCTGAAGGTCTTGCGCGATCCCGTCTCACGCGCGCGCCACCTCCTTGCGCTGCGCGGGATTTCGACCGACGAGGACACCGATACGAGCATGGATGCCGGCTTCCTCATGGAGCAGATGGCGTGGCGCGAGCGTCTCGAGGAGGGCGTGGCGCGCCCCGAGGAAGTGGCGGCGCTCATTGCCCTGGTGGCGCAAAGCCGCGATGCCAAGGAATCCGAACTCGCACGGCTTCTCGACTCCGGACAGACCACGGACCTCGATCGCGCGCGTGAACTTGTGCGTGAGCTCCAGTTTCTGGAACGTTTCACGCGCGAGCTCGACTGCGCTGTCACCGAGGCCCTGTAAATGGCGCTCTTGCAGATCAGCGAGCCCGGCCAGTCGCCGGACCCGCACACCCGCAAATTCGTTGCCGGCATCGACCTGGGCACGACCAATTCCCTCATTGCGACCGTACGTGAACGCGAGGTCGTGGTGCTGCCGGATGGGGCTGGTGATGTGCTGCTGCCGTCTGTGGTGCGGTTTGAGGCGAATGGACGGGTGACCGTAGGCCGCGCCGCCCAGCAGGCCGAGATCGAGGACCCCTTGAACACCATAGCGTCCGTCAAGCGACTCATGGGGCGCGGGCGCACCGATGTCGGGGACTGCCCTTACCGGCTTGCGGGAGGCGCCGAGGGTATGGTGCGGATCGAGACTGCGGCGGGTGCCAAGACCCCGGTCGAGGTGTCAGCACAGATCCTCGCGGCCTTGAAGGCGCGTCTCGAGGAGACCCTGGGGGGGCCGCTATCGGCGGCCGTGATCACGGTTCCCGCGTATTTCGACGAGGCTCAGCGGCAGGCGACCAAGGATGCCGCGCGGCTTGCCGGGATCGAGGTCCTGAGACTTTTGAACGAACCGACGGCGGCGGCCGTGGCCTATGGTCTGGATCGCAATCCCGAGGGGCTTTACTGCGTCTATGATCTGGGCGGGGGGACTTTTGACGTCTCCCTCTTGCGGCTCTCCGAGGGGGTCTTCGAGGTTCTGGCCACAGGTGGCGACGCGGCCTTAGGGGGCGACGACATGGATGCGGCCATCGTTACTCTCTGGACTGCCCGCGGCGCCCAGGCCCGGACTCCGGAGGAGTCGCGCCGGCTGTTGCGTGCCGCACGCGCCGCGCGCGAGCGCCTTAGCTTGGAGACCGAGGTCGCAGTCGATGTGGCGCCGATCTATACAGGTGCCCTTTCGCGCACTGATCTCGAGGCCGCGATTGATCCTTTGATCGATCGGACGCTGGTCGCCTGTGGCCGCGTTTTGAAGGATGCGGGCGTGAGAATCGCCGATATCGGTGAGATCGTGCTCGTGGGCGGTGCCACACGCACCCCCCGCGTCCGCGAGCGGGTCGGCGGCTTATTCCGCAAGACCCCTCTGCATGATATCGACCCGGACCGCGTGGTGGCAGTGGGTGCCGCGCGTCAGGCCGATCTTTTGGCGGGCAACGCCGGCGCTGCCGACATGTTGCTGCTTGACGTGATCCCCCTGTCGCTCGGTATCGAGATTATGGGAGGGCTTACGGAGAAGATCATCCCCCGCAATTCCCCCATCCCGGCATCCCGAGCCCAGGACTTTACCACCTACAAGGACGGCCAGGGGGCACTCGCCATCCATGTGGTGCAGGGCGAGCGCGATCTCGTGGCCGAGTGCCGCTCGCTTGCACGTTTTGAGCTGCGCGGCATCCCGCCCATGGTGGCGGGGGCGGCACGCATCCGCGTGACCTTCCAGGTGGACGCCGATGGGCTGTTGAACGTGTCGGCGCAGGAGACGAAAGCGGGGGTCGAGAGTCATGTGACGGTGAGGCCCTCCTTCGGCCTGTCCGATGCCGAGATCGAACGGATGCTTCGAGATTCGATGGCGAGTGCCGAGGCCGACGCGGCCGCGCGGACGCTCCGTGAACAACAGGTCGAGGCGGATCGTATGATCGAGGCGGTGGGCGCGGCGCTCGCTGCGGACGAGGATTTATTGGCACCCGGTGAGCGCGACACCATAGCGGCGCGCATCGCGGCCCTCAAAGAAGCCCGTGGCGGCGAAGACCCCCAGCGGATTCGAGAGCAGATCGCGGCACTTGACCGCGCCAGTGCCCCATTCGCCGCCCGCCGCATGGATGTGGGCCTCGAGCGGGCCATGAAGGGCCGGTCGGTCACGGAATTCCGCTGATGGCCCGTATCCGCGTTTTACCCCATGCCCAGATGTGCCCCGAAGGGGCCGAGATCGAGGGTCCGGAGGGCATGAGCCTTTGCGATGCCTTGTTGCGCGCCGGTATTCCGATCGAGCACGCCTGCGAGAAGGCCTGTGCGTGTACGACCTGCCATATCCTGGTGCGGCAGGGCTATGAGGCGCTGGAGCCCGCGACCGAGAAGGAGGAGGATCTACTCGACAAGGCCTGGGGCCTCGAGCCTGATTCACGCTTGAGCTGCCAGGCCAAGGTCCCCAAAGGGCAGGACCTTGTCATCGAGATACCAAAATACACCATCAACATGGTGTCGGAAGGTCATTGAGGGAGGGGTCATGGGCTTGAAGTGGGGCGACGCCGAGGACATCGCGATCCTCTTGCACGAGCGGCATCCGGAGGTGGACCCCCGCTACGTGCGATTTACGGATCTGTATCGCTGGGTCCTCGATATCGATGAGTTCGAAGACGAGCCGCAACGCTCGGGCGAGAAGCTCTTGGAGGCCATCCAGATGGCGTGGATCGACGAGGCCGACGTCGACTAGGGTCATTCAGGTCTGAACGCCCCGCAGCGGGCTCGGCACGCGTTGGCACCGTATGAGAAGGGAGGTGCGCCGCAGGCCCCATCCCGACCGACCCCACAACCCGAGGTCGGGGCGGCGGGGGTACAACACTCCTGCCAAGAAGGGGAGGCCCGGTCTTGATCCGGCGCGGGGGCGGATGGGCCCGGAAATTGCCGCGCCGCCGCCAAGGCGCTAGAATGCGCCGGTTTCGGTATGAATTCCCTTCAATCAAGGAACAGGCATGGCCATTGAACGCACGCTTTCTATCGTGAAACCCGACGCCGTGGGCAAAAACGCTATCGGCGCCATCTACGACCGCTTCGAGAAGGCAGGTCTGCGCATCGTCGCGGCGCGCATGATGCAATTGACTCGCACGCAGGCCGAGGGCTTCTATGCCGTCCACAAGGAGCGTCCGTTCTTCAAGGATCTGGTCGCTTTCATGATATCGGGGCCGGTCATGGTCCAGGTCTTGGAGGGCGAGGACGCGATCGCCAAGCATCGCGAGGTCATGGGGGCGACTAACCCGAAAGCGGCGGCGCCCGGGACCATACGCGCCGATTTCGCCGCGAGCATCGATGAAAATGCGGTACACGGATCCGATGGGCCGGAGACTGCGCGCGGCGAGATCCGGTACTTCTTTGCCGACATCGACATTTGTCCGCGCACCCGCTAGGGAGGACGATCTGACCGCGACCGATCCCGTCAATCTGCTTGGTCTCGATCGCGCCGCCTTGGGCGCGTTCCTCGCGACCATGGGTGAGCGCGCGTTTCGCGCCCAACAGATCTTTCCGTGGCTTCATCAGCGCGGCGTCACCGATTTCGCCGCAATGACGAACATCGGCAAGGGTCTGGCAGCACGGCTCGCCGAATGCGCGACGATCGCGGCGCCTGAGATGGTCACGGAACGGCTCTCCGAGGACGGGACCCGTAAATGGGTCATGCGGCTTGCCGACGGCAATGCGATCGAGACGGTCTTTATCCCCGAGGCCGAGCGCAACACGCTTTGTATCTCCTCGCAGGTCGGATGCGCGCTCGACTGCGCGTTTTGCGCCACGGCGCAAGAGGGGTTCAACCGGAATCTGACGGCCGCCGAGATCGTGGGCCAGGTGTGGTTTGCCGAACATAGGCTGCGCGGGGAGCGTCAGGAGTCCGAGCGGGTGATCTCGAATGTCGTGTTCATGGGCATGGGCGAGCCGCTTCTGAATCTGAAAGAGGTGGGGCCTGCGATCCGCATACTCCTGGATGATCTGGGATATGGATTATCGCGCCGGCGCGTCACGGTGAGCACGGCCGGCGTGGTGCCGGCCCTCGATCGCCTCCACGAGGTGGCGCCGGTGAGCCTCGCGGTCTCCTTGCATGCCCCCGACGACGCGCTGCGGGATCAGCTCGTGCCTTTGAACAAGAAGTACAAGATCGCGGAGCTGCTTGAGGCGTGTCGGCGTTATGTGGCCAAGGACGCGCGTCGTCGCGTGACCTTTGAGTATGCGATGCTCGCAGGCGTGAACGATGCCCCCGACCAGGCTCGGGCCCTGGCGCGCCTGCTGCGCACCGTGCCCGCCAAGGTCAATCTCATACCTTTCAACCCCTTCCCGGGGACGCGCTTCGAGCGATCGTCGGACGAAGTGATCGACCGGTTCCGCGATATCCTGTTGGGCGCGGGCCTGGTCACGGTCACGCGGCGAACGCGTGGCGACAGCATACGCGCGGCGTGCGGGCAGTTGGCGGGCGTTGTGAAAGAGAGGACCCGGCGCGTGGTAGCTATCCATGTATCCTAGGTGTGTCGCGACATTTTTGGGGGTCCTGGTTCTCGTCGGCTGCGCGAGCGCCCCACGGCTGTCGCCCCAGACGCGCAAACTGATCCAATTACGCACGGCCCTTGGGGTCGGATACATGCGCCAGGGGCAGCTGGGGCTCGCCCGCAACGAACTCGCGCACGCGCTGGCCCTGGACCGCACCGATGCGGCGGCCAATAACGCCATGGCTATCGTCGAGGAGCGGCTGCGCGAGCCGGTCAAGGCCGGGCGCTATTTTCGGCGCGGCATCGCTCATCACCCGCACGACGGCAGCCTGCAGAACAACTATGGCGCCTTTCTCTGCGATACGGGACAGGTCGCGCGGGGTCTCAAGCACTTCCAGGCCGCGCTCCATTCGCCGCTTTATCCGACGCCGCAGCTTGCCGACCTCAATATGGCGGTGTGCCTCCTGAAGGTTCCAAACAAGAAAGGCGCCATTCATTATTTCCATCGCGCCCAGGCGCTTGCTCCGGAGCTGGCGGCGCCTTATTACTATTTAGCGCACCTGCGTTATGAGGGGCATCAATACGCCCGCGCCAAAGGCGATCTGACCCAATACCTCCAGCGCGCCCGGAGCGCGCGGGCCCTGTTCCTTGGGGTGCGCATCGGGCAGGCTCTGAAGGATGCCCGGTTTACGCACTATTGTGCCACCCGCTTGCTGGAGAACTATGCGCAAAGCCCGCAAGCGCGTACCGTCGTCCAGTGGCAGCGCGAGGGCCGTCTGATTGGGCACTGAGGGACCGACGAACGCTGAGGTCGCCGTCAACCCGGGCGAGCGGCTACGCGCGGCGCGGGAGCGCGCGGGATGGACGGTGGAGCAGGTCGCTTTGCGCCTGCGGCTCGCACCCGGTCAAGTGCGGGCGCTCGAGACCGGGCGGCGCGAGGATTTGCCGCCAGCCGCTTATGTGCGCGGTTACCTGCGCAGCTATGCGCAGTTGCTCGGCCTTGATCCCCAGGAGTTCGCCAAGGCCCGTGCCTCCGAAGAAGGCGATACGCCGCCGCGGCTTATGCCGTCGCGGGTCGTGAAGGAGCGTGAGGTGGGCGTGGGGGCCTTCCTGTACGGTTTGCTCCTGATCGGTATCGTCGCGGGCATGGTGTGGTGGCACGAGCGCCCGCGCACGCAGACGAGCGTGCCGGCGTCACAGACGGTTGCGGCGCAGGTGACGGGTGTGCTGCCGTCACGGCTGACGAGTCTGGCCGCAGTCGGCAGTCGCCACGGCGACACGCGCACCTTTCCGTTGGCCGGGCCACATCAGCCGGCGCACTCATCTCTGAAGGCTTTGGCGCCACGCGTGGGGCATCCGCCTCTGCGCCCGCCTCATCCCGTGTATAGCAAGTCCGGCCCGAGGATCATGCCGCACCCCCTGTCCTCCGGCAGGCAGGCCCCTGCGCGCCCGAGCGTGGGGCTCGTGGCCGCCCGACGGGTGCTGCCGCGCAGGCGCCCCCCGGCTGTGCCCGCGACCGTGACCGCCACGGTGGCTCCGCCGTCGATTGCTGTACCGAATCCCGGAGGATTGGTAAGCTTGCCGCAGGGCCGCACCTATGTGGGCTTACGGATCCGCGCCAATGACCGCGCAGTCCATGTGACTGTACGCGATGCGCGCGGCGTGAGGCTCATGGCGGGGCAGATTGCCCCCGGTCAGGTGGTCCATGTAATGGGCCGCGCCCCGTTCCATCTGACTTTGAGCCAAAGTCAGGGCGTGGCCGTCAGCATCGGGGGCCGCGCCGTGGTGTTGCCGAACGCCCAGACCGGGCAGAATGTGCGGGTCACAGTCGACCCATAAGCGGGATCACAAATCTATGCACGAGACGACCGAGATTCAGCGCCGCAAAAGCCGCATGATCCATGTGGGGCGCGTGGCGGTCGGGGGCGACGCCCCGATCAGCGTACAGAGCATGACCAATACCGAGACCTGCGATGTGGCGGCGACCGTGGCACAGATCCAGCGGCTCGTTGCCGCCGGCGCCGACATCGTCCGGGTATCGGTGCCGACCATGGAAGCCGCGCAGGCCTTCGCCGAGATCCGCAAGGCGGTGGACGTAGCGCTCGTGACGGACATTCACTTCGATTATCGGATTGCCCTGGAGGTGGCCAAGCTCGGCGCCGATTGCCTGCGCATCAACCCGGGGAATATCGGCCGTGAGGACCGTGTGCGCCAGGTGGTGGAGGCCGCGCGCGATCGGGGGATCTGCATCCGCATAGGCGTGAATGCGGGTTCTCTCGAGAAGGATCTCCAGAAGAAGTATGGCGAGCCGAATGCCGACGCCTTGGTCGAGTCGGCGTTGAGGCACATGGAGATCCTGGAGCGGCTGAATTTCCGTGACTACAAGGTGAGCCTCAAGGCCTCCAATATCGCGATGGCGGTGGCCGCCTATCGCAAGATGGCGGTTCTGACCGAGCAACCCCTGCATCTTGGCATCACCGAGGCGGGCGCCTTGCGCGGCGGTACCGTGAAATCGGCCATTGGCCTAGGCATGCTGCTAGCCGAAGGCATAGGCGACACGATCCGGATCTCGCTTGCGGCCGATCCGGTGGAAGAGGTCAAGGTCGGGTTCGAGATCCTGAAGAGTTTGAGGCTACGCAAGCGGGGGGTGAATCTCATCGCCTGCCCATCGTGCTCGCGTCAGGAGTTCGACGTCATCGGTACCGTGAACGCCCTGGAAGCGCGTCTCGAGGATGTGCAGGAGTCGATCGACGTGGCGGTCATAGGCTGCGTAGTCAACGGCCCGGGCGAGGCTAAGGAGGTCCAGGTGGGGCTCGCGGGGGGTTCGCCCAACCTGCTCTATAAGGATGGCAAGCCCTACAGCAAGGTCAGCAACGAAGAACTGGTCGATACCCTCGAGCGGACGGTGCGCGAGGAGCTGAAGCGCCGCGCCTCGGCCGCGCCTGTGATCCCGATCAAGGCCTTGTCTTGAAGTGGCATTGAAGCGTCAGGTCGCCGGGGTCCGCGGCGTAGCGGCGCTGCTGCCCGCGGAGTGCGCCCCTTGGGCGGCGGTCGAGGAGCGACTGCGTGCACTCATGGAGGTCTACGGCTTTCGCGAGATCCGCCTGCCGATCATCGAGCGCACCGAGTTGTACGCGCGTGCGGTGGGTGAGGTCACCGATATCGTCGAGAAGGAGATGTACACCTTCCTCGATCGTAACGGCGACAGCCTGAGCCTGCGGCCCGAGGGGACCGCAGGCTGTGTGCGCGCTGGCATCGAGGGGGGCCTCTTTCATAACCAGACCCAGCGCTTGTGGTATCAGGGCGCCATGTTTCGCCATGAGCGCCCGCAGAAGGGGCGCTACCGCCAATTCCATCAGTGGGGCGTCGAGGCCTACGGTATGAGCGGGGCCGCCATCGAGGCGGAGCTGATCGCGCTTGGCGCGCGGATCCTGCGCGAGCTGGGCGTGAATGCGCGGCTACTCGTCAACTCGCTCGGAACGTCGGCATGCCGTGAACGCTATCGCGATGCCTTGGTCGATCATCTCAAGGCCCATCGCGATCGTCTCGACGAAGACAGCGTGCGCAGGCTCGATCGCAACCCGCTCAGGGTCTTGGACAGCAAGAATCCGGCGATGAGAGAGATTCTCGACGCGGCGCCTGCGATCGCCGATCATTGGAGTACCGAATCGCGCGCCCATTTCGCGGATCTTACCGGCCACCTGCGGGCCCTGGGTGTCGCCTTCGAGGTAGCGCCGCGGCTTGTGCGCGGGCTCGATTACTATACGCACACGGTCTTCGAGTGGGTGGCCGACGAGACCTTGGCGCAGGCGACCATCGCTGCGGGTGGGCGTTACGATGGTTTGGTGACGGAACTCGGCGGGGCGGCGACGGCGGCCGTGGGTTTCGCGATCGGTATGGAGCGCCTGATGGGACTGGTCACGCGCCAACCACAGGTGCTCGGACTCGGGGTGTATGTGATGACGCCGGCGGCCCTTCAAGGTCGGGCGCTGGCCCTGGCCGAGGCCCTGCGAGACAGGGGTGTGCGTGTCGAGGTCCATCTGGCGGCCGCAAGCGCGAAGAGCCAGGGCAAGCGCGCCCGCGAAAGCGGGGCGCGCTGCCTCGTCGAGGCGGTGGACGAGGAAGGGGTGGTGATCCTGGCGGCAGGGGCCACACGAGGTGACACAGTGAGCTGGACAGAGGCTGTGGCGCGTATTTCAGAGATTCTGGGGGCGGAAGCGAAGATCGATGACGAATGACCTGACCGGCGGCGAGTATGGCGACATCAAGGAATTTTTTCAGAAGTACGGACGCGCGATGTTCTATGGCGTGCTGGCTGCGGTCCTTGTGATCGGGGGATTCTTCTACTATCGGCACTACCGCGCGCAGCAGAAGGTCCTGGCGGCGGCGCTGTTCGAGGAGGTCTTGAGCGCTGCAAGCCAGATGCGTTTCGGTTTAGCCACGGCCGCGGGCCAAAAGCTCGAGCATGGCTATACGGCGACACCGTATGCTGGGCAGGCTGCGCTTATTTTGGCGCGCCTCGACTATCAGAAGAATCAGATCCCGGCGGCGATCGCCAATCTCACGTTCGCCGCACACAAGGCGACCCAATGGAGCGTGCGCACGACTGCGCGGCTGCGTCTGGGTAGTTTGCTTTTGGCGGAGGGCCACCCGCGTAAGGCGTGGACCTACGCGCATATCACCAAGCCCTATGGCTTCAAGGCCATGGTGCTCGGCCTCGAGGCGGAGATCCTGGTACGCGAGGGGCATAAGAAGAAGGCGCTCGCGGCCTTCACGGAGGCTTTGAAGGTTGCCCCGCCGAAATCGTCTTTGACGAGCCTCTGGCGCCGCGAGCGGGCGCAGTTGCAGGCGGCGTCATGAGGCGCGCGCTTGGCATACTGCTGGCCGCGGGTCTCCTGGGCGGCTGCGGCTTGTTCAGCAGTGACAAAAACGTTGTACCTCCGGCCAAGCTCAAACCCTTTCACGCGAGCCTCAAAGTCAAGCGGGTGTGGTCGCATGATACCGGCAACGGCACGGGCGGTTATGATCTCGCCCTGCGCGCGGCGTTCGCAGGCCACGCCATCGTCGTCGCCAACGAAAATGGCACAGTGGTCGCCTATCGCACGCGCGACGGCCACCGACTCTGGCGGCGCCACCTGAAGGCGCGGATCACGGCGGGTGCGAGCGCAGGTGAGGGGTTGGTCGTGGTCGGCACGCGGCGCGGGCGGGTGCTTGCGCTCGATGCGAACACCGGCAAGCCGGTCTGGACCGCCCAGGCACCGAGCGAGATCCTGGCGGCCCCCGTAGTGGGGCCGAGTGGGGTTTATGTCGCCTCCCTGGATGGCCATGTGACAGCCTTTGGCCTGGCCCACGGTCGCCAGCTGTGGATGGCGGCTCACGCCCATCCAGCCTTGACGCTGTTCCTGACGGCGCGCCCGACATTGGCCTCGGAGCTCCTCTACGAGGGTTATGCCAACGGCGAGCTGGTCGCCTTGCGCACCACCGATGGTCGTCGTCTCTGGACCAGTGCCGTGGCCGAGCCGCGGGGCGGGGATGCCGTGGAGCGGCTGGTGGACCTGGGTCATCCCCTATATGCGCAGAATATCGTCTATGTGAACGGCTATCACGGCGCGGTGGCGGCCTTGGCAGCCCATTCCGGGCGCATCCTCTGGGGCCGGCCTTTGTCGTCCTACCGCAGTATGGCTTTGGGGGGTCAGTCCCTGTATGTGATCACCGCGCACAGCCGCGTCATGGCGCTCGCCAGTGCGAGCGGCGGTACCGTGTGGAAGCAGACGGCGTTCCTGAACCGCAGGCTCGGCAGTCCCGTGCTTGCCGGTCCGGCGGTCGTCATGGGGGATCTCGCGGGCTATACCCAATGGCTTTCGCGGCGTACCGGCAAGCTTATAGCGCGGGTGCGCGTGGGCGAGGGGGCCATACGCGCAGCCCCGCTCGCAGGTCGGGTGGCGGGGCATAAGGGTCTGCCCGCCGTCTTTGTGCTGACGACCACAGGCAGGCTTGCCGCGCTCGCGTTCCGACCCGCGCGATCATGAAGCCAGTCGTGGTCCTTGTCGGACGGCCCAACGTCGGCAAGTCCACGCTCTTCAACGCACTCACGCGCACGCGCCAGGCCTTGGTTGCCGATCTGCCGGGGCTCACCCGCGACCGGCAATATGGCGATGGACGCGTGGGCGGCCGGCCCTATCTGGTGGTCGATACGGGCGGCATCGTGAGCGAGCACGATCCCCTGACCGCTCTGGTCGCGACCCAGACGCGGCTGGCGCTGGCCGAGGCCGACGCGGTGATCTGCGTGGTCGATGGGCGCGAGGGACCCAATCCTGATGATTTTCTGATCGCGAGCCAGTTGCGCGCCTTGAACCGGCGGCTGTGCCTTGCGGTGAATAAGACCGAAGGGATGGATAACGAGCTTGCGGTCGCTGAGTTCCATGCCCTGGGTCTCGGGCGCCCCCATGCCATCGCTGCTACCCATAACCGCGGGCTCGATGCGCTCATGCAAGCGGCCCTGCAGGGGTTCCCGCCGGAGAACCCCGAACCGCCTGCCGGCGCGGGTATGCGCATTGCGCTCGCCGGTCGTCCCAATGTCGGCAAGAGTACGCTCGCCAACGCCTTGTTGGGCGAGGAGCGTGTGGTGGTGTCCGACCTGCCCGGCACGACGCGCGATAGCATCCATATCCCGTTTTCGCGCAATGGCAAGGAGTATGTCCTGATCGACACGGCCGGCGTCCGTCGTCGTAGCCACATCACAGACCCCCTCGAGCGCCATAGCGTGGCCAAGACCTTGCAGGCGGTCGATGAGGCGCAGGTGGTCCTGCTTGTGTTCGATGCGCGGGAGGAGGTGAGTGAGCAGGACGTGACGCTTGCGGGCCACATTCTCGCGCAAGGGCGCTCGCTGGTGCTCGTGGTCAATAAGTGGGAGGGTCTTGATGCGGCGCGCCGCGAGTGGATCCGTCGGGAATTGGTGCGGCGGCTGCCGTTTTTGTCCTTTGCCCACCCCCACTTCATCTCCGCGCTTGAAGGTCTGCACATCGGGCCACTCTTTCCCGCCATGGAACGCGCCTATCGTTCCGGCGGCCGCACGCTCCCGACCCCCGAATTGAATCGTATCCTGAGGGCCGCGATCGCGGCCACGCCGCCGCCTATCGTGCGCGGCCGGCGCATCAAGCCGAAGTTCATCCATCAGGGGGGAAAATACCCGCCGCGCGTGATCGTGCACGGCAATCTCGTGTCCGAAACCCCGGACGCGTGGCGGCGTTATCTCGGGCAGCGGGTGCGCGAGCACTTTCGGCTCGAGGGCACGCCTGTGGAGGTCGAGTTTCGCGAAGGGGACAATCCCTTCGCCGGTCGGTCCCAGAAGGCCCCGACGGCACGCGACGAGGCCAAGCGGCGGCGGCTGAAGCGCTTCCGCAAGGCCCACTACGATTGAGCGGCCTTGACCTCGACCAAGAGTTCCCCGCGGGCCAGACGGATGCGCAGTGTATCCCCCGGTCGATGGGCGGCGGCGTCGCGCACCACCCGTCCCTGCGCATCCGTCACGATCGCATAGCCGCGGTTCAAGACCGCGGGCGGCCCGACCAGGGTGAGCGCGCGATCGAGCAGCGCAAGCCGTTCGCCACGGACCCTCAAGGCCTCATTCATGGCACGTCGCAGGCGATCCCTTAAGAGTTCATGGCGTGCCGCGAGCCGCTCGCGCAGGGCCTCCGGGGGCTGTGCGCGCAGCCGTTGCGCGAATATTGCCAAGCGCCGTTCGTGGACGCGCAGGGCCGCGCGCATAGCACCCGTCAGGCGATCGGCCAGTGGCGCCAGTCGCACCCTATAGGCGTGTAGGCGGGCGCTCGGTGAACGCCGCTCCAGCCTTTGGGTAAGTGTCATGAGGCGCGCGCGCAGCCGCGCTGGATAGGAAGGGAGGGCCAGCGCGAGGCGCCGCGTGAGTGCCGCCACCGCCGCCCGTTTCTCGGGGAGGCCGCGCACGGGCAGTAGGGTGAGTCGGCGCTTCAAATCGTCGAAGCGCTGGATGCGTTCGCGCAGGAGCCGATCGATCAGGCGCGCGAGCCTTTGGTGGGCGTCGTTGTGGCGTTTGCGCCAGAGGGCCTGATCGGGGCTCAGAAGTTCGGCGGCCGCCGTGGGGGTCGGGGCCCGCACGTCCGCGACCCAGTCGGCGATGGTGGTGTCGGTCTCATGGCCGACACCGGTTACGACCGGGAGTGTCGAGCGGAACAGGGCGCGCGCCACGATTTCCTCGTTGAAGCACCAGAGGTCCTCGAGCGAGCCCCCGCCGCGGGCGAGCAACAGGACGTCGCATTCGCGGCGCTCATTGGCGAGATCGAGCATGCGCGCGATGGCCGCGGCGGCATCCCGGCCCTGCACCGGCACCGGGTAGAGGAGTACCGCGATCGCCGGGAAGCGGCGCCTGAGGGTGGTCACGATGTCGTGCCAGACGGCGCCGTCGGGCGAGGTGATGACGCCGATGCGCTGGACCCGGCTCGGCAGTGGTTTTTTATGGCGGGGGTCGAAGAGCCCCTCGGCCTCGAGCGCACGCTTCAAGGCCTCGAAGGCCCGGCGCAGCGCCCCCTCGCCCGCATCCTCCATCTGTTCGACGATGAGCTGGAAGTCGCCGCGCCCCTCGTAGAGGCTTACGCGCGCGCCGACGAGAACCTGCATGCCGTCTGCGACCGGACAGCAGAGGCGTCGGGCGCTGCGGAACAGGGCGCAGCGCACCTGGGCGCGGGCATCCTTCAAGGTGAAGTAGATATGGCCCGACGAGGGCTGGGACAGGTTCCCAATCTCGCCTTCCACCCAGACGCGCCCGAGTCGCCCCTCGAGGAGCCCGCGCACCTCCAGATTCAGGCGCGATACGGTATAGACCGGGAGGCCTTCCCGGTAGGGCAGTGGAGCATCGGTTTCCATGACGAGACCATACCCTGAAAGCCCCGGGCGCGGAACCCGGGGCGCCTTAAGGTTTAGTTAGGGTAGTAAGGCTGGGCGTGGGCGTTGGCGGCGGCCTGCTTCTCGGCGGTCTGGCATTGCAGGATGACCGTGTTCGCGGTCTTGATGGCCTGCGCATACTGGCCCTTGGCGTCGGCCTTACGGGCCACGGCGAGCAGATGCGGGGTGGCAAGCCACAGGGCGCCATGGGCGCGGGCTTCCTTGACGGCGATGCTCGCCTGTTTCACGCGCGCGGCGGCCACCGCGCTCTGCGGGGCTTGGTGGGCCGCCATATGTGCGCACCCCCCCAGTACGAGCGCACACGCGGTCACAAGGGCCATTTTTTTCATCGCTTGCTCCTCTTTTAATTGGTTATGTCCTTAGTGTATAGATGTTGGGCCCCAAAACACAAAGCCGCGCACGGACCAGGCCGATGGACCGAGACGTTTACGCCTGCGCGGGCTTTCCGTATAATGCGGCATGCGTATCGTCCAAGAAGCCCTGACATTCGATGATGTCCTCCTGCTGCCGGATCATTCGCAGGTTCTGCCTCGCGACGTCGATCTGAAGGCCAAGCTCTCCCGCAACATCCGGCTCAATATTCCCATACTGTCGGCGGCCATGGACACTGTCACCGAGGCCCGCGCGGCGATTTGTCTCGCCCAAGAGGGCGGGCTCGGGGTGATCCACAAGAATTTGACCGCCGTGCGCCAGGCCGACGAGGTCCGGCGCGTGAAGAAATTCGAAAGCGGGGTCATAAGTGACCCCGTGACCGCGACCCCGGACATGACGGTGCGCGCGGTGCTCGGGCTCATGCGGACCCATCACGTCTCCGGCGTCCCGGTCATACGCGACGGGCAGTTGGTGGGCATCGTCACGAGCCGCGATCTGCGCTTCGAGACGCGTAACGAGGAACTGATCGCGCGCATCATGACCCCGAAGGAGCGCTTAGTGACGGTCCGTGAGGGGGCGTCGCGCGACGAAATCCAGGCGCTCTTGCACAAGCATCGGATCGAAAAGGTCCTGGTGGTCGATGACACGTTCCGTTTGAAGGGACTCGTGACCGTCAAGGACATCCAGAAGGCGACCGAGAAGCCCTTGGCCGTGAAAGACGGCAAGGGGCGGCTGCGAGTCGGCGCGGCGGTGGGCGTGGGCGCCGGTACCGAGGAACGCGTGGAGCGGCTCCTCGAGGCTGAGGTCGACGTGTTGGTGGTCGACACCGCCCATGGCCACTCCGAAGGGGTTTTGGAGCGGGTCCGCTGGATCAAGAAACACTATCCGCATGCCGAGGTTATCGGCGGCAATATCGCCACCGGCGATGCCGCCCGGGCGCTCGTGGATGCCGGGGTCGACGCAGTCAAGGTGGGTATTGGACCCGGCTCGATCTGCACCACGCGCATTGTGGCGGGCGTCGGCGTTCCGCAGGTCACTGCCATCGATAATGTGGCGCAGGCCCTGGCCGGAACCGATGTCCCCTTGATCAGCGACGGCGGGATCCGCTTTTCGGGTGATATCGCCAAGGCGGTGGCGGCCGGTGCGCACACGGTCATGATCGGCAGCCTGTTTGCCGGGACCGACGAGGCCCCGGGCACGGTGGAGCTCTATCAGGGCCGCTCGTACAAGACCTATCGCGGCATGGGGTCGCTTGGCGCCATGCAGGAAGGCTCGAGCGATCGTTATTTCCAGGAAGATGGCGCCCCCGAGAAGCTGGTGCCCGAGGGGATCGAAGGCCGCGTGCCTTATCGTGGTTCGCTCGTCAGCATCGTCTATCAGCTCATAGGGGGGCTTAGGGCGAGCATGGGCTATACCGGGAGTCCTGATCTGGCGACCATGCGCGAGCGGGCGCAGTTCGTCCGTATCACGAATGCCGGCATGCGCGAGAGCCATGTGCATGACGTGACCATCACCAAAGAGCCTCCCAACTACCAACGGGGCTGACGGGATGTCCGAGAAGGGTAGGGCGCAGGCCGAGGGTCTCGAGCGGATCCTCATTCTCGATTTCGGCTCCCAATACACGCAGCTCATCGCCCGGCGGGTACGCGAGGCTGGCGTCTACTGCGAGATCATGCCGTGCGACGTGGCCGATGACGTGATCATGGGCTTCGGCGCCCGTGGGGTGATCCTGTCGGGCAGCCCCGAGTCGGTCAATGAGCGCGACACGCCGCGCATCCCGGCTGCGGTGTTCGCCCTGGGCGTGCCGGTGCTCGGCATCTGCTACGGCATGCAGGCCTTGGCGGCGCAACTTGGGGGACGCGTGGGGGCGGCAGCGCATCGCGAGTACGGCTATGCGCGGGTGCGCACCCTCGGCCACTCGGCCTTGCTGGCGAATTTGAGCGACGCGGAAGACGGGACGCGCGCGCTGGATGTGTGGATGAGTCATGGCGACCGCGTCGAGGCCTGCCCCGCGGGTTTCATGGCCATCGCCGAGACCGACAACGCCCCCCTGGCCGCCATCGCCGATGAGGCGCGGCGCTATTACGGTCTGCAGTTCCACCCCGAAGTGACCCACACCAAGCAAGGACAAAGGATCATCGAGCGCTTCGTGCACGAGATCTGCGGTTGCGCGCGCGCCTGGACGGAGCAGGCCATCATTGATGGCATCCTGGAGGAGATCCGTACGCAGGTGGGCGATGAGGAGGTAGTGCTCGCGCTCTCGGGCGGCGTGGACTCCTCGGTGGTGGCGGTGCTCTTGCATCAAGCCATTGGTGATCGTCTCACCTGTGTGTTCGTCGACAATGGGCTTTTGCGGCTCCACGAGGGCGATCAGGTGATGGCCACCTTCGCCGACCACCTGGGGGTGCGGGTACTGCGCGTGGACGCTGCCGACCGCTTCCTGGGGGCCCTAAAGGGCGTGGATGATCCGGAGCGCAAGCGCAAGATCATAGGCGAGACCTTCATCTCGGTCTTCGAGGAGGAGGCCGCGCGTCTGCCGGCGGTGCGCTGGCTGGCCCAGGGCACGATCTATCCCGATGTCATCGAGTCGGCGGGCGCCAAGGGAGGCAAGGCGCGGGTGATCAAGTCGCACCACAATGTGGGCGGCCTACCCGAGCGCATGAAGTTGAAGCTCCTCGAGCCTTTGCGGCTGCTCTTTAAAGATGAGGTGCGACGTATTGGTCTAAGCCTCGGGCTGCCGGCGGCCATGATCCACAGGCATCCCTTCCCGGGGCCGGGGCTTGGGGTGCGCATCTTGGGGGCCGTGGAGGAGCGCTATGCGGAGATCCTGCGACGCGCCGATGCCATCTTTATCGAGGAGCTGCGGGCCTCTGGCTACTACGACCGGGTGAGCCAGGCCTTCGCGGTGTTTCTGCCGGTGCGTTCGGTAGGGGTGGTGGGCGATGGTCGTGCCTACGACTACGTCATCGCGCTGCGCGCCGTGCAGACCGTGGATTTCATGACCGCGAACTGGGCGGAGCTCCCTTATGGGCTGCTCGGGCGCGTCTCGAGCCGCATCATCAACGAGGTGCGCGGCGTAAGTCGCGTGGTCTACGACGTCTCGGGCAAGCCCCCGGCCACGATCGAGTGGGAGTGAGCGGTATGGGGGGCGGCAGGATTGTGTTATACCGCCGCTGGTGCGGGAAGTGATGGAAGTTTTCAGTCGTTCAGCGTGTCAACCGATGGCCAGTTTGACCGGCTTGCCGACGCGACTAAGCATTTCCACCAGCGTGTCGATGGTGAACTTGGCTGTCTTCTTGTTCACTATGTCGGACACGCGCGGACGCGAAACCATCAGGATCTCGGCTGCTTCGGCTTGCTTCAGGTGATGCTCGGCAATCCAGGTGGACAGCGCGTCCATCAACTGCTGCTTCAGCAATTGGGTGTCGTTGATCTGCTTGCGGGAGGCCGCCTGCAAGCGCTTGGCCTCGGCGGGCGCGAAGCCAAGCTCCAGGAAGATGTTCGCTCTCGGCTTCGTCACATGGTGGATTTCGGTGTCGATCTTCATTTTTTTAATCACGTCGCTTGAGGCCGGGCAGGTCAATACATGATGTCTACCGCGACCGTTCTTTCAGCAAGGCACATCACCATGAGCACGTCTGCCCACAAGCTGCGGCTGGGGCCGCTGCTCAAGACCGAGAACGTGAAGCTCACCTTCGCCTGCACCGCAGCGCTCGAGGCGGAATTGGAGCGCTACGCGGCGATGCAGGCGTAGGCCTATGGCGGCCGGTCGATGCCGTCGCGCTGACCCCGCACATGCTGGAGGCATTCATGGCACGCGACCGGGGGTTCCGGCGGGCAGGGCTGTCACGGGTTGTTCCACAGAAATGACGAGAGAGTGGCCTTCCAAATTCCTATTGCGCTGCTCGCTTGGCATTGGCTTTTTGCTGAATGGCTCGGCAGCGCTCCAGCAGAGCGTCGAAAGATTCGGCGTCATCGAGGAATAAGCCGTCATCGACCATGCGCTGATAGTCGGCCGCCAATTTGGTCAATGCGCCGTCATCAGGTACAAGCTGGAGCCCACCGGCGACGGCGGCGTGATAGTCGATGACCTCGCCATGCGTGTTCTTTTCTGCAAAGAACACGCTCTTGTGATCGGCCACCGCCCGAGCCAGGGCTTTGTCCGCGATGGCCGCATCGGCGAAACCGGCGGCATCCAGGCGCGTCACGTCGTGCCAGTGACGCGCGAAGCGGTCACGACCCCGGAACTCGCCTTGCGCGCAGAAAACGTGAATTGCGGTGGCCTTCTCCCAGAAGGTGCGCTCGGCGCGTATGACCTGCGGTGTGGCAGTCGGAAACTCCACCCCCTGCAGATACGCGGCCGCGTCGCAGCGGATGGCGCGCGGTTCGCTGGGCTCGCCGGTCGAGCGGGCACCGAATTCCAGCATGACGGTGGGCGCGACATAGCCGGTGCCGGTGGCCAGCGGTGCGTAGTCGATGAACACTTTGTCGCCCTCGGCCCGCACGGTTGCCGGCAGACCCTGTTGCTCAAGGTCATGCTTGAGACGGGGCACGATCTCGGCACCGACCCAGTCCGACAGGCGCGCACGAATCTCCTTGCTCCGTTTCTTCTCCTGGCTCTTGCTGGCCGGCAGCGGGGCATCCGCATCGCCCACCAGATCGCCGGCGATGGCGCGGATGTCGTAAGTCAGGTCCACGTCCTCGGAGAAGCGCCGGATGACGCCGTAGGCTTTCGACAAGGACGTGCCGCCCTTGAATACCAAATGGTCGGCGTAGGGGCCGGCAAAGAGGTGCCGCAGCGACCAGACCACCCAGATGTCTTTTTCCAGCAGATGGGGCAGGAGGCCCGATGTGTTGGCTGCCGCGTCGAGCGCGTCCAGGCGTTCGGCGGTGGAGAGCTGGAAGAACTTAGCCATGGGTCACCAGGGCGCTGACCTCTTGGGCCATCCAGGTCGGCAGACGCGACCGCGCCGATGCGACTTCCTTCAGCTCGGATGCCGGCAGCTTGGCGCGCAGCTTCCGGATCGCTTCCCCGGCTTTCTCCGGGCCCAGCCAAGCCAGTGCCCGCACCACGTCGCCGGCGGCCCGCCCCGGGAAGATCAGTTGCCACATCGGCGCGTGCCGGAACTCGACCATCTGCGCGCCCAATTTCAATCGGCGGCTGGGGCCGGACGTGAGATAGACCGCCCGCATCGGCACCTGCGTGGTCAGGCCCAGCGCGTTGGCGGCGGCGGCACCGTGCGACACGATGGTTTCCCCACGCTGGTTCGCCAGACCCTCAACCATCTTGACGGCCGATGGCGCACGGGTGCCAAAGCGGCTCTCGACGGGCAGGACATAGATGCCGCGGCCGGCGCGCAGCAGGGCGCCGCGCTGCACTAGGCGGGACAGCACTTGGTCTACGGCTGCGCGGCTGCCCAGGTGCAGCAGTTCTTTGGCGACCAAAGGGGTGCCCTCCGGCAATCCGGCGGCGTGCTCCAGAACTTGTTTGGCGAGGGTCTGCATGGCGATATCTCCTAACCGGTAGAACTATGAGGCTACTTCTGACACTATGCAAGTCCTAAGGCTCGCGTGGGGCAGAGTCGACCAAGCGGTATTGCGATCTCGATGTTGGCGAAAAAGATCGACGAATCTCAGAAATTGCACGAAAAGGCTTGCAGCGATAGTTGACGATTGATGGCCTGGAGTAGCCGCGGCGCGCAAACCCAGTGCATCTCCCGCGCCACGCAAAGCGACCATTCTTTGGCGGTATAAACGACGGTAAAGTCCAAAGGCAACTCTCAAAAAAGCTATGATTTATGCGGGTTTCTGAGCCTCGGAAACAATCAGGTGGGAGTAGAGGATATTCATAACGCGCTGAAAAATAATAATATAATCTGCATCATCCATGGGGTATGTCCCACGCGCTGTCATGAAAAAAGCACTCGATACCAGGAGCGGCAAATGGGTGCTGTCGTGGTATCAACGGCGTTAAAGCTCGTCTCCTCGAACGGGTGTGGCGCGATTATGTGTCATAATCGCGCCAATAATGACCTTTAATATGGCGTGAATAAGGGCTAAAATCGCGCCATGAGATGGATATGGCAACAGCCCGACTGGCCGGATTTCCGCTATGACAATCGCGCGCTTAATAGTCGGGAACTTGAATTTCGCCTGAACTCAGAGCGTCTGGCTGGCCGCGTCGAGGCGCTGCCAATGGCTTCCCAGGAGGCTGCCACGATCGATTTGATGCTTTCCGAGGCCATAAAAACCAGCGCCATCGAGGGTGAGGATCTGGATAGGGAATCGGTCAGGTCATCGCTACTCTCTTTAATGACGTCGGATTCGATACCGGACAACTCAGACCAGAAAGCGGCGGGGGCCGCGATGCTGCTGGTGGACGTTCGCAAGAGTTGGCATACATCCCTGACACACGATCTGCTGGGCAAGTGGCAATCCATGGCTGTCCCGGAACTGCGTTACACGCCTGTTCTGCGAGGCGCATACCGCAACGATCCTTCGGCAACGCAAATAGTGAGCGGGCCTTACGGTCGTGAAAAGGTTCACTATGAAGCCCCGCCGGCGACTCAGGTGCCTGGCGAAATGACGAGATTTATCGGCTGGTACAACCAGACCATTCCTTTGAACAGGGATACAAAGATACCAGGGATTGCAAGAGCGGGTATTGCCCATCTTTGGTTTGAAGTGATCCATCCCTTCGATGATGGGAATGGAAGAGTCGGCAGAGCCATTGCCGATCACGCGCTTTCCCAGTATCTCGGCTATCCGACCACCGCCTGCCTTGCTACGGCGATAGAGGGGGACAAAAAATCCTATTACCTGCAGCTGGAGAAAGCGAGCCGCGGAAACCTGGAGGTTAATGCCTGGCTTGACTACTTTGCCGATCAGGTCATCAAGGCACAGGAAATTGCCAGGGAAGAAGTGGATTTTGTATTAGCCAAGGTTCGATTCTATGAAGCCCATGGCGACCAGTTGAATGACCGGCAGGCCAGGATGGTGTCGCGGGTGTTCGCTGAAGGTCGAAAGGGCTTTGAAGGCGGAATAACGACCAAGAAATACGAAGCTATTACCAAGTGTCCCAATCGAACAGCCAGCCGTGATCTTTCAGATCTGGTTGCTAAGGGCATTATCATCCCGTTACCGGGGGGTGGTAGAACCACGCGCTATGAGTTAACGACCGTTAAACCGGCTGTGCAAGGTGTGAGGAAGCCATAAAAGTGGATGTCATCCCATAAGTAAATGCCGGCCGGAATGTGTTTTCGGCAGGTATCGCAGTCTAGGCCTGTAGCCAGTTCTCCACTTTCAGCCCTGGCACCCGGGAGAATTCCCTAACATTGGCGGTTACAACGGTAAGGTCCCTTGCGAGAGCATGTGCAGCGATCAGTAGATCATTTGGCCCAATGGGCGCCCCCTGGCGCATGAGGTGATGGCGTACTGATGCGTACTGGTGGTCGGCAGGTATTTCCAGCGGCAGGATTTCCAGTGCTGAGAAGATCAGGTCAATGCGCTCTGCAAGTTTTGCAGAGCTTGACTTGGTTGCGCCATAGCGGAGTTCTGCGGCCACAATGATGCTGGTGCAGACAGTATCCTCGCCTGCCTTGGTGATCTGCGCTGCTACTAAACCTTGCGGATTGCGGACAAGATCGGACAGGATGTTGGTATCCAGTAAATACGCCAGCGATGCACTCATAGCTGCACGTCATCCAGATCTAGTGGAGGCAGGTCGTCATCGATATTGGGGAAGGGTTCAGTTAAGGGATCTAGAGAGGCTAGCAGCGCCAGCAGCCTGCCTTTATGGATCGGCTCCACGATCAGCCGGTCACCCTCCTTGTAGATGAGGGCTTCCTCGCCCTCCAACTCGAACTCGCGAGGGATGCGTAGCGCCTGGTTACGCCCGTTGCGAAAGAGGCGTACATGGCGTTCGGAAGTTGACATACGGGTATCCTCCGGCTTATATGGCATATGCCAAAGCATATGTCTAGGGGTCTAGCAAGTCAACCGATCCTCTAAATAGTCGGCGGGTTCGTGATTTGCGGTATCGCAAGGACGCGAATCATGTCCCTTATCGTTGTGGCAAGGAATGCCGAGGGTGACCGGTCGGCTGGCCATTGCCGGTGCCACCGGCCCGCGCAATCGCGGGTCGAATTTCTGAGGTCGGCGAGGATCTGCTAGCAGTTGCCGGACTCTCTGACC
>JAJYHM010000044.1 GCA_021784755.1 Pseudomonadota bacterium | reverse complement strand
ATGAAATTTAAGCTTGCGCGCCCCACGCTCCCGGCAGGCGCAGCAAATCGGTCACGCCGGGATCAATACCATGCTGACTTAAAAGTGTTGTGACCTGCCCGCGATGGTGGGTCTGATGGTTAAAAAAGTGGGTGACCACCAACCCGAGAGGGTAAGTACGCGACTCGGGGCTTGCTATGCCCGTAAAGCGCAAAGGGCACGCAAGGTCATCGGGCGTAAGCGTTTTAGCCCACGCGACGATACGCGCGTCGTCTTGCTTGCGCTCTCTTTGCAAATCGGAAAAATCCGAATAGAGCTCCTGATTCAAAGAGGTATACAGGACGGGTTCGCCTGCAAACCGTGCGAGCCAAGTGCGGTCCGCTAGCAAAATATGATTCAGTGTTCCGTGTACGGATTGAAAAAAGGCACCCACGTTTCGCTTGCGCTGGTCATCTGTCAGCTGCGCGCAGGCCTCGTACAGCCGCTCATTCATCCAGCGATTGTAACGAGCCATGGTTTCCGCATAGGGCGCCATCCCGCAGCCACCAGCGCCCTCGTCCCGCCCCTTCTTTGACCCAAACGCCATACCGTGTCCTCACCGTGAATGGAGGCGACGCGCCGCTCACCTTTCACCGGCCGCCCGAACCGAAGGTGCGGACGGATCGCTGACTGAACGGCACCCCCACAACGCCTGCCGCGCCCGCGGGGCCATGTTGACACAACGCATAAAAACCTCCAATCCCGCCCCCCAAAGGGCCAAAACCTGTCCAAAGCCAGACTATACTGGATGCAGGAATAGAGGTGGTCTGATCGCCTTGGTTTTCCTAATGATTCCCCAAAAACTATAAAGCGAGGATGTTCATGATCATTGTCACAAGCGAGATTATTGCCGGCCATCGCGTTCGGGAGACCAAGGGACAGTGCTTTGGGGTGGTCGTGCGTAGTCGCGGCTTGGGAGGCAACATTACAGCGGCCCTTCGCTCCCTCAAGGGCGGCGAAATTCCCGAATATACCCAGCTTCTGGAGCAGGCGCGCCGCCACGCGGTGGACCGGATGACAAAAAACGCAAAGGCCATGGGCGCAAACGCGGTCGTCATGATGCGCTTTGATTCCTCCGAGATCGGGCAGACCATGAGCGAGATTGTCGCCTACGGAACAGCGGTGGTCGTAGAGCCACTGTAATGCTGCGCATCGTCATTTTCTTCATCGGTTGTGGGCTGCTCATGGGCGCGCTGATAGCGGCGCGTAGCGGTGACCCCCAGTGGTTCTCGTTTGCGCTGCCAGGCCTTCTTTTCGCGGGCGGCGTCCTCATCGAACGCTGGCGCTACAAGCCCACACGCAAAAGCCGCCCTGACCAGTCATGGCAAGCCACGGGCGAACGCTTTGTCGACATGGAAACGAATAAAGTTGTGGAGGTTTATTTCGATCCATCGACAGGCGAGCGGAGCTACGTAGATACCGACCGACTCCCACCGCCCTAAGGAACTCCCGACGCGGGGTCGCGAGCCGTGGGCATCCCATGTACACCTGCGATCGAGACCAGACGCCGTGCCCTGGCGGGTGCACAGGGCCAAAAGGGCTGCGCGCTTCGCACTGCTACCCACGACCCCGCGCCAAAAAAAAGGGGGGGGACGCGCGTTTCGTGTAACGACCGCATTCTGGCGCGTGATCAAGGAGGCGGCAACCAGACATGAGGCCGACATCGTGTTAATAGATGTCGGGCCGAAACTGGGGGCAATAAATCGCGCGGCGCTGGTCGCGTGGAGTTATGGGGTTATGCCCGTGGCGCCGGATCTTTCCTCTCTCCAGGGACTCAAGAACCTTGGCCCGCCTCTGCGCCAAGGCGAGCCACCTGGGAACGGGCGCGCGCCCAGATGCCGACCGCGATAGGCGAGATGCCATCCGGCCGTATGGCGCCCGCGGGCTACGTCCTTACGCAGCACGCCGAGCCCGTGGGCCGCGGACAAAGACCTGCGCCAAGCGGCAGCGGCGCCTGTCCGGAACCGTGCGGGGGGTGCCGAAAAATCGGCACCCCTACACGCGATCCGCGCACCGGTCTAGAAGTCGTACTCAACCATGATCCGATTGTAGATAAAGCGCTGAATGACCGGGAGATGGTAGGCGACGCCGACGCGATCCCGTAACGACAAGCCCGTGAGCGCCCCTTTCAAGAAATAGGTCACATCCAGATCGGTCTCGTCGGTATGAGGGGCGCCGTAGCCCGCATAGACCGTATTGAAGTATCGGGCGTAGCCGGCAATCACCCGCAACTGTCGTTGCAAGAAAAAGGCCGTGGCGGCGACCTTAACGGCATGCCCCGAGGTCTTGCGATCGACCATACCCTGGATCATGGAAGTCGTATAGAGCGGATCGGTCGCGTAGCCTGTCGTATAGGGCGAGACGACATCCCCGTTACCAAAAGCCCCCGGATGAGCGGGGAGATCGTTATAGCCGACGGTCAACAGGTCGGGGCCGTGCTTGACACCGACGATGGCGCCGTACACGGTGGCGTCCACATGACCGAGGTCCTGGGCCCCCGATCCGGTCTCGCGCACATACTGTGCACCCACCAAAGGCGCGATGCCGTGGGCTCCGCCAAAGGTATAACTTCCCTCGACATAGGCCATCTTCGCCAGATTGAAAAACTGGTAGCCCCACGCCGCCGTTTTGAGGCCCGCGACATGATAGTTCGCCCCGACGGCGGCGGCACCGGGTTCCGTGCCACCCGGTAGACCACCGGTACCGCCCACGTTTACGGAACCCACCGCATTATAAAGATCCGTGTTCGAAAAACCGTCCGAGGTACGACTCTTATAGCGGGTGATGCGTAGCGCTGACACAGTCAGACCGGACACCGGTTGGATCGCCGCAAATAAGCCCTGATAAGTGGCCGGAACCATGCGCGCATCAGAGGGGTTCATCCAGGGCGTATTCAGAAGCTGATCGCCCGCTCGCAGCAACACCCCGTGGGCGTGGTACTGGAGAAAAGCCTGGCCAAAAGTGTCGATGCGCCCATAACCCGCGAGCGTGCCGTCGACCAGCGCCGTATTGCGATTATTGAGCCCTAAGGAGTGCGCCGCATAAAATGAGGCCGTCGCCGAAAAGCCGTCGACCGCACCCGACATCATGTTGATCGCGCCGCCTGCCGCAAAGGCGTGTTGTGACGATGGCGCACCGCTATAAAGCCTCGCAAAATCGTAGGCGCGAAGATCGCCCGTGACCTTCATGCCCGACAAAAAGCCCGTTGCGGCATCGGCTGATCCGATATTCATCGCAAGGAACAGAGCGCCGAGCGCGAGGCCGGAAGGCCTCTTCCATCCCCCCTTTATGCCGACTTCGCGTCCGGCTTTACCGCGCTTATCGGCGGCCGTGCCGGCCCGATCGTGTTTGCCCATCCTTATCATGAACCCCCCTGTGATTCCCATGTTGTCTCGCCATCACTTATCTATCGCTCTCGATGTGATCGCCCCCTATACACCATCGGCCCGGGCGACCCACAAACGTTTTTTCCCCACCGCACCGGCTTTCCTTGTCTCATCCCCACGATCCCACCGCACGACTCAGGCGACCTTAAGCCCCTATGGCGCACCAAGCCGCCTCCCATGGCCTCACGGTCATGAGGCCAGACAACCGATGCACTTCTCCTTCAGATCTCGGCCGCCCTCGCTCGCAAAGAGCTTGTCCTTGTTTCTCGGGAAAGGCTCATCCAAGGCGAATACCTCGCAGATTCGGCCGCGATCACGCGACATTACCACGATCCTCTCACTCAGATACATGGCCTCCTCGACGTCGTGGGTCACGAAGATGATCGTTACGTGGGTCTCTTTCCAGATATCGAGCAGGCTACTTTGCAGGCTCGCCCGCATCTGGGCATCCAGGGCCCCGAAGGGTTCATCCATGAGCAACACGGCCGGCGCATTCGCCAAGGCCCGCGCGATTTCCGCGCGATGCTGCATGCCGCCAGACAGCATCTTCGGGTAGTAATCCCCATACCCCGCCAAGCCCACCATCTCTATATATTTGGCAGCCACGGCATTCGCCCGGACCTTCGACACCCCCCTTTGCATGGGTCCGAAGCGCACGTTCTCCATGACCGTTTTCCAGGGAAACAGCGTATGTTGCTGAAACACGATGCCGAGGCTCGCAGTCGGCTCTTTAATCTCACAACCGTCCAGAAGGATTTGCCCTGCCAGTGGCTTGTAGTGTCCGCCGATGGCGTTTAAGAGGGTGCTTTTGCCGCAGCCCGACGACCCGATGATGGACGTAAACGAGCCGCCGTCGAACTTAAAGCTGAAATCCTCGACGACCGCATTGGTTCGTCCAAAGTTCCTAAATCCCAAGGTCAATCCCCGGACATCGATATTCCCAATATTTCGCATAATCTGCCCCTACGCCGACGCGCGCGCCTACTCTGCCCAAGGCACGAGCTTGCGCTTCAGATAGTAGATCGAGCCTGTGCTAACGCTGCTCAAGAAGCCTATGGTCAACATACCAACGATAATGTTTCCATACTGAATGAGCTGATACGATTCCCACGTGAAGTAACCGATCCCGAACCGGCCGCTGATCATTTCCCCGGCCAGGAGCGCAAACCAGGCACCGCCCATGCCGAGGGCCATGCCGACCGTGATACTAGGAATGGCGTAGGGGACGACCACATGAAAGAGGACGTTCAGGCGATTGGCCCCTAAAGAACGCGCCGCCTTCACGAGCTCTCTTGGTACGCGACGGACCCCCTCCCAAGTATTGAGCACGATGGGAAACACGGCGCCGAGAAAGGTGATAGAAATAATGCTTTCCTCGGTGGTGGGCCACACCAAAATCGCCATGGGCACCCAAGCAATGGCCGGGATCGGCCGCAGCATCTCCACATAGGGCGCGATCACGAGCCGCAAAATCGCGCTATACCCCATGGCGATACCCGCCGATACCCCGACCACGGTGGCCAACCCAAAAGCCACGATGATCCTGTACATGCTCCAATAGATATCGCGCCAGAACGCGTTCGTCACAACGACAACGCGGAAGGCTTCGAACACGGCCACGGGCGTCGGTATATTGGAGAAGTCCAAGATAAGATGCACATGGGACTCTGTGAGCCACTGCCAGAGGCCCACGCCCGCGACCAGCGACGCCGCAGAGGCCAGCAAGGCGGTCCAACGAGGCTTTCGGACGATGCGCAGGAACCAAGCCGCCCCGCGGTCGCGCGTCGGCGCGCCCTGATGGCCCCCTTCCGGCGCCGCGCTCACTGCCTGCCCTTGTCCACGTTGCGTCACTCCCGCCATGATTTCATCCATATGAGCTCCCACGTGCGCCTTGGCATGCCGGCTTCGGTGCCCCCCCTCCGTCGGGTCGGTCTTCGGCCGTCAAGCGTCGTCGTCACAGTTTCTGAAGTGCCTCCGTGTACGTATAGACGGGTCCATTGGCAGCGGCATGTTTGGCACCGCTTAGGGTCATGAAGGCGTCTACCGTGCCCCCCTTGATGGCGAAGAATGCATAGTTCCCGAAGAGCTTCAATCCCGTTGTATGGTCATAGACGTAGGTAGCATTTATGACGCGATGCTTGACGGCAGAGGCCTTAGCCGCCAGGAGCATGGCCTTAACATCTTTGTATTTGTGGATGCCCGCGCCCTTGAACCAGATCTCGGGATCCCTATGAATGTTGGCCTTTGGGTTATAAGGCGCACCGAACTGCTTACGGTAGTTGAGACCCATCTGTTTATATGCGGTCTTGAGATATGTCGGCTGGACCCAATCGTTGAGGTTGAGCGGTGGGATGTTGGCGTAGCGCGCCAGGATGGTGTGATCATAGCTTAGGGTTTTAACCCATTTCGACGTTATGACGGGATTGAGTGTGAGGTAGCCGCCGTGGCTAAAGTAGAGGTAGAGGACCTCCTTCGGAATCATGGTCCAGCGGGATAGCATTTGACTGGCCTTGTAGGGGTCATGAGCAATCCAACGGTCGGCCGCTATGACGGATTTCACATAGGCCACGACAATTTCAGGATATTTTTTGGCAAATGAGGAAGTAACCACCGCGCCATGGAGATAAGGCACATGTGTCGCGGCGCCGCTATAGATGATCCGCCCCACATGCTTGTACTCCATGTCCTCGGAGATCGGGCAGAAATCCGCATGGGCGGCAATCTTATGCGCAGTAATGGCCGCTATGCCGGCCATTGGGCTTTGGTTGACGATATGGAAGTCGGAAATGGGAATGTGGTTATCCGCAGCCATCTCATAGAGCATGCCCCAAGACGCGCTCCCCACGGGCGTGGAAATATCCTTGCCCTCCAGCTGCTTTATGTTGGTTATGGGGGAATTGACCGGGACATCGATGGCGTTACCGGCGCCGTCAAGGTTGTAGCCCGTCATGGTAATGAGATAGGAGCGCCTGGATGGCGTCTGCTGGAATTTGGCGCCGTTTACGACAAGCGGGTAGTCCCCCATGGTGCCGAAATCGAGTTTATTGGCCATCATCATATTGGTGATGGGCGCCCCGGAGCTGTAGTTGCGCCAGATGATGCGATACTTGACGCCTTTGTACTTGCCGGTGTGCGGGAGGTACTTCTCCAGGAGGTGCAGGCCCTTGATAGCAGAGCCCGCAGGGTAGGTATCCGTACACATACTTTGGTAGCCGATGCTAATCGTGATGGTCTTGGCGTATATAGCGGGCGCCACACAAAGCCCGCAGAGCACTATGCCTTTTGTGAAGCTGAACATTGCGGAACCCCCAGCATGTTGGAACGAGTACCTACACGCAGAGCAATAAGCGTACCATCGAAACGAATAACGAAATCTCCCGTAATATCAACAGGATGTGGGCCCACTTGGCCCGACACGGGATCGTTGTGCCCGCACCACGAGGGAGCGGGCGCATGCTCTGTGCCTGCCGCTGGTGCAGATGCTTGTGGCAAAAACCGATACAGAACGGTGAGCGCTACACGATCCAGGGAGCAAAGAACGCGTGGCCAGGCCGGGGAAGGCACGCCGATATCCCGAACGCCTGCGCCAAGGCCAAAGGACGGCGGGCCCTATCGTGGACATTCGGCGCCGGGACGGAAGTGGAGAGAAGGGCGAACCATGGCGGCCAGAGGTTGGCGTTTCGCGGGGGCCCGACACGTGGCAGGTTGCGGGACGTGAAGGCCCGGCCGTTTAAAGCTCACCTTCGCGAGCGCGCCATGCCACGCTCGCGATCGCCAGAAGTCGGGGGGCGATGGCTTGCGGCATCCACCGCCACGGTGCCGAACGTGCTTCTACTCCTGCGCCTTAGCAGCCCCTGCGCCTTTGGGCCGGGAGCGCGCCGAGCCGCGCCACCTTTTGAGCGTCATGAGTCGTAAGCGCATATAAAAGCGCAGCAGGGACGGGGCGCGCCTTGCTAGCAAAAGCGCGTCGACCCGGTCTTGCATGGCACGGAGCGTGGTGCCTTCGTTGAGGAAGGACGCGCCATCGTGACAATAGCTGCAATAGATCTGGCCGGCCCTTGGGTGACGGTCATAAACGAGTGGCATGCCGCAGCTTTGGCACCGGTGACGCTCGTTTCGGTAGGCGGTG
>JAJYHM010000042.1 GCA_021784755.1 Pseudomonadota bacterium | reverse complement strand
CGGGGAGCTCTACCGTCACTTGACGCCCCGCGGGGTCCGTGTCCCCAACGGTTTCGCGGTCACGACCGAGAGCTACCGCGCCCACCTTGCGGCAGCCGGCGGCGAGCCGGCCCTGCGCGCCCTGTTCGATGGGCTCGACCCCCAGGACGTCACCGATCTCGCCCGACGGGCGCAGGCGGCGCGCGCGCTCTTCCTGCAGACACCGCTGCCGCCAGACATACGCGCCGCCATCCTCGGTGCCTATGGGCGCCTCAAGGCGCAATATGGGGACACGGTCTCGCTTGCAGTGCGCTCCTCGGCCACCGCCGAGGATCTGCCCACCGCAAGCTTCGCCGGACAACACGACAGTTATCTCGCGATCCGCGGGGAAGACGCCCTGATCGATGCCTGCGTACGCTGCTTTGCGAGCCTCTTCAATGACCGCGCCATCCATTATCGGCTCGCGCAGGGGCTCAGCCCCTCCGACGCGGCCCTCTCGGTCGGCGTCATGAAAATGGTGCGCTCCGACCTGGCCGCCTCGGGCGTCATGTTCTCGCTCGATACAGAATCGGGGTTTCGGGATGTCGTGTTCATCACCGGGTCCTATGGGCTTGGCGAGACCGTAGTCCAGGGGGTCGTGGGACCGGACGAGTTTTACGTCTTCAAGCCGACACTCGAGGCGGGCCTGCGCGCCGTGCTGCGCCGGACGCTCGGGACGAAGGCCATCAAGACCGTCTATGCCCCTACGGAATCGGCCGCGACGACCGAAACCGTCGATGTGGCGCGCGACGACCGCGACAGGTTCTGCCTTACGGATGATCAAGTGCTGACGCTCGCCGATGTCGCGGCCACGGTCGAACGTTACACCAGCGAAAAGGCCGGACACGCGCTGCCCATGGATATGGAATGGGCCCTCGATGGAGAAGACGGTGCCTTATACCTCGTCCAGGCGCGCCCCGAGACCGTGATCTCGCGCGCCTCGGGCACGCTCCTCGAGGAATACCGCCTGAAGGGCGAGAGCACCGTGTTGGCCACTGGACGCGCGGTGGGCGCGCGCATCGGCGTGGGCCGAGTCCACGTCATCGGTGATCGCGAGCAGATCAGCGACTTCAAGGACGGCGAGGTGTTGGTTGCCACCGACACGACCCCGGACTGGGAACCCATCATGGCGCGGGCGGCGGCTATCGTCACGCGTCGCGGCGGACGCACATGCCATGCCGCGATCGTCGCACGCGAACTCGGAGTGCCGGCCGTAGTCGGCGTGGAGAGCGGCTTCGAGCATCTGATGACCGGCGCGGAGGTGACTGTGTCGTGTGCGCAAGGCGAGACCGGGCGCGTGTACCAGGGTGCCCTGCCCTTCGACATTGCGCGCACGGACCTAAGCGCGCTTGCGCGGCCGGCGACCCGCATCATGATCAATATCGGGAACCCGGCCGCTGCCTTCAAGGTGAGCCGCCTACCCAATGACGGCGTGGGGCTTGCGCGCATGGAGTTCATCATCAACGAGGCGATCGGCATCCACCCCATGGCGATCGCGCACCCGGAGCGGGTCGCAGACCCCGAGGCCGCGCGGGAGATTGCCCGCCGCACCCGCGGCTATGCGAGCCCCGCGCATTTCTTCGTCGAGTGCCTCTCGGAGGGCATCGCCACCATCGCCGCCGCCTTCTACCCCAAGCCCGTCGTCGTGCGCCTCTCGGACTTCAAGAGCAACGAATACGCCGCCTTGATCGGAGGGCGCGCCTTCGAGCCGATCGAAGACAATCCGATGCTCGGGTTCCGCGGGGCGGCGCGCTATGTCCATCCGCGCTACGCCGATGGGTTTGCGCTCGAGTGCGCAGCCTTGCGACGGGTGCGCGAGGACATGGGCTTGAAGAACGTCCTCATTATGATCCCCTTCTGTCGCCGCGTGCAGGAGGGAAAAGAGGTCGTGGCGCGGCTTGCCGAGCTTGGGCTCAAACGCGGGGAGAACGGGCTCGCCCTGTACCTCATGTGCGAGATCCCAAATAACGTCCTTTCGATCGATGCCTTCGCGCGCGACTTCGACGGATTCTCCATAGGCAGCAACGACCTGACCCAACTGACCCTGGGCGTCGACCGCGACTCCGCGATCGTCGCCTCCTCCTACGACGAGCGCGATCCGGGTGTCAAGGCCATGATCCGGCTCGCCGTCGAGGGTTGTCGTCGCAACGGACGCTACTCGGGGCTCTGCGGTCAGGCACCATCCGACTACCCCGAAATCGCCGACTTCCTAGTCGAGATCGGGATCGACTCCATGAGTCTGAACCCCGATGCCGTCCTACCCGTCACGCGCCAGGTCCTGGAGACCGAAAAACGGCTCGGCCGCTCCCCACGCGAGGAGTCGTCGCCCCCGCATACGGACGCAGAGGCCCGATGAGACAGTCGTTTGGGTCTGAACGGTCACGAGCGGCCCGCTGATCCCAAAGACCCCCCGGGGCCCTCTGGGAGGCCTGCGCGTGCCCGTTCAACACGGCCCATAGCCTTGAAGGAAACCCAGAGAGGTTCTGCGGGGGCGGGGGACGCGAACGGCGAAGACACGCCTCTTTACGTGCAGGCAAGCCGCGCCCAAGGTCTTTTGCGCGCGGCACCACGCGGGACGCACACGGCCACGCGACCTGAAAATCGCACTGCACAGACTGCAGTGCGCGGCCCCAACTCTTCGGGCAGGCTTTGATATGCGCGCCCGACTCGCTATCATGCGCGGCTACGCCCCGCCCAGCGGGTCTCTACCTCGGGTTCGATCTGCGCATGAAGGATGACAGCAAAGCAGCGCTCCCCTGGCTTGCCATGGCCACGCTCGGTGTCGTATTCGGCGATATCGGCACAAGCCCCCTCTATACCGTGAGCGCCTGCCTGAGCGCGCTGTCGATCTCGACGACGCCCGCTCACCTGCTTGCCATCTTGTCGCTCATCCTCTGGGCGCTGATCCTGATCGTGGCGGTCAAATACGCCTGGTTCGTCATGCGCGCGGACGAACACGGCGAGGGCGGCATCATGGTCCTCACGGCACTTGCCGCCCGCGCCACACCCGAAGGCTCGCGTGGCCGCTGGGTCATATTTGCTCTTGGACTCCTTGGGGCCGCGCTCTTCTATGGAGACGGCGCCGTGACCCCCGCGATCTCGGTCCTATCGGCGCTGCAAGGCATGGAGGTCGCGTCGACGCGGTTCACACCCTTCGTGGTCCCCCTATCGGTCGGTATCATCGTCGGTCTCTTCTGGATTCAAAGACGCGGGACCGGGACCATAAGCCGCCTCTTCGGTCCGGCCATGCTCGCCTGGTTCCTGCTCCTGTTTGCATCAGGCCTCGGATGGGTCGTGCAGAACCCCTCCGTGCTGCGCGCCCTCGATCCGTGGCTTGGCTTGCATATGCTCATGAATCACGGCGTCGGGGGTTTCACCATCCTCGGGGCGGTGGTATTGGCGGTGACGGGCGCCGAGGCCCTGTATGCCGACATGGGGCACTTCGGGGCCCGCCCGATCCGCCTCGCTTGGTATTTTGTGGTACTGCCGTCCCTCGCCTTCAATTATCTTGGCCAAGGGGCTCTGCTCATCCTCCACCCCGCGGCCGCCAAGAACCCGTTTTTCGAGATGTTTCCGCATTGGGCCACGATCCCCATGGTAGTGGTGTCGGGGATTGCCACCGTCATCGCCTCGCAATCGATCATCACTGGGGCCTATTCGGCTACGCGTCAGGCCTCCATGCTCGGCTATCTGCCACGACTTACGATACGGCACACCTCGGCGGCCGAGCGGGGCCAGATCTATCTGCCCGGACTGAACTGGGTCTTGATGATCAGCGTCATCCTCATCATCCTGGCCTTCAAGTCCTCCAACGCCCTGAGCTTCGCCTATGGCACGGCGGTGACGGGCACCATGCTCTTTACGACCATCCTGGTCTTTTTCGTGGCCCGCGAGAACTGGCGCTGGCCAATCTGGAAGGCCAGCCTCTTTTGCGGCTTCTTCGGCCTCCTGGACGGGGTCTTTTTCGGCGCCAATGTCTTTAAATTCGTGGATGGTGGATGGGTGCCGGTCTCTATCGGCGTCGTGGTCTTCACTCTGATGTCCACATGGCGTCGCGGACGCAAGCTGCTCTCACAGGCGCTCGCGCCCTCCGCGCTCTCGATACCCGACTTCCTCGGCATGATGGCGGTGAGCCCCATCGACCGAGTACCCGGAACGGCGGTCTTTCTCACCGTTCGCGTCGGCGGCATCCCCCACACCCTCCTGCATAATCTCAAACACAACAAAGTCCTACACGAGCGCGTCGTCATCCTGACGATCCAGTTCGAGACCACGCCCCGTGTGCCGCGCGCCGAGCGCACCACGATCCGCGACTATGGTGAGGGCATCTACGGTCTTACCGCCCGCTACGGCTTCATGGAACAACCGGACATCCCCGAGGTCTTGGGGGCGGCTAACCTGCCCTTTCACTGGAACCCGGCCGACACCACCTACTTTGTTTCACGCCAGCACATCCTACCCAAGGCAGGCGGTTCGCTCAGCTTGTGGCGCCAGAGACTCTTTGCGGTCATGTTGAAAGCTTCCGCCACCGCCATCGATTTTTTTCGTCTGCCAGCCAATCAAGTGATGGAACTAGGCGACATCGTCGAACTCCCTCAACGGATCCAGCAACCCCCCACCGATCCCTGACGGCCGTCACACACCGCACGCCGCGAAGAGGTGCGGGGGTCAGAAACCCCACCACGCCCCTCAAGCGCGGCCCGCCTGACGACGCCCGGCCATGACTAGGGCGCACCAGTCGCGCCCCTCTTCGCCATGCGCCACGCAATCCAGGAAGCGGTCGCGCAATACGGCCCCGAAGGGTAAGGGCATGGCCGCCTCCGCACCGGCCTCGAGCGCCAAATTCACGTCCTTCAGACCGAGCGCCAAGCGGAAACCGGGTGGCTCGAATCGATCCTCGGCGATAAGCGCTCCATACAGCTTGAAGGCAGGCGACGAAAACAAGGTCTGGGTGAGCATGTCCAGGTAGGGACCCGCCTCCACCCCGTAGGCGCCGGCCAGTCCCGCGGCCTCTCCCATGGCCTCGATCGCACAGGCAAGCGTCAGATTGGTGGCGATCTTCACGGCATTGGCGCTCTCCGGCCGCTCGCCAAAACGCCACACCCGCTGGCCGAGCACCGCCCATAGCTCCTCGAGCCGCGTGATCGCCGCCGCCGGCCCCGCGACCAGCAGATGCAAGCGGCCCTCGGCCGCCGCATCGGGGCGCCCCAAAACGGGACTGGCGACGTAGGCTGCGCCGCGCGCCTCATGAAGCTTGGCGAGATCGCGCGCAAGATCCACCGAGACTGTGGCCATGTTGATGTGGATCGTGCCCGGCGCGAGAGCCGCGAGGAGTCCTTCGGCCAGAAACACCGCACGCACCGCGCCATCGTGCGCGAGCATGGAGATCAGCACCTCGCTGTCGGCGAGGTCCAAGGGCTTCGGCACCACCACGACCCCCTCAGGGATCAGATCGCGCGATCGTGCGCTGCGGCTCCAGGCACGCACCGTGTGTCCCGCACCGGCCAGACGCCCCGCCAAGCCGCGCCCCATGGCTCCCAGCCCCACAAATCCGATACGCATTCGACACCTCCTCTGATCACAAAAGACCGTATTGTGGCGGCCTCCCGCAATTGTCGCCATCGGTCGCCAGACGGCTTGCACCCTCAAAGGTCCCGCCAAGAATTGGTGCCGGACTCGGGCCTGCGCTATCGCTTTCGACACGGGCGCAAGCGGCGGCGTTCAAGGCAAAACCTGGGTTTGCTCGTCCGCGGTTCTCGCGTATTGATGCTCGATCAGGAAGTTCTTGAAGGCGAGCGGCGCGGGGGCCAGCCGCTTGCCTTTGCGGTGCACGAGATGCCAGGCGCGTCGCAGCGGGAAGCCCTCCACCGACAGTTCCCGCAAATAACCGGATTCGATTTTCACCAAGACGCTATGGCGCGCGACCACCGCAACTCCCATACCCACCTTCACCGCCTGCTTGATGGCCTCGTTACTGTTCATGACCACCCCCTCCCGCACGCTTAAGCCCTTTTCAGAAAAATAGCGCAACACCGTCTCGCGCGTACCGGATCCCTGTTCACGCAAGACGAAGCTTTCCCGCACCAGCTCACTTTGCGGGATGTTCGAACGCCTGACCCAGGGGTGGTTGCCAGCGGCTATGACGATGAGATCATTGCGATGAAAGGGTAGCGCCACCAGATCCAGGGATTGCGGCGGTTCCCCCATGACGGCCATGTCGACGTCATTGCGCTCCAGGCTCGCCAGCACCTCCTTGCGATTGGCGATATTGAGGCGGATATTCACTTGGGGATGCTGATCCAGAAAACGGGCGAGCATCTCCACCGCAAAGGCATTGACCGCGGAGGTGACAGCGATGCGCAGCTGCCCTTGGTCCACGCCCCGCAAATGCTCGAGAGAGCGGGCGAGCCCCTCGAGTTCCTCCCCTATCCGTTGCCCATAGCGCAGAACCTCCTCGCCGCCGTCGGTAAGGAAGACCTTCTTCCCCACCTGCTCCGTGACCGGCAGACCGATTTCCTGCTCGAGCTTGCGCACCTGCAGGTAGACCGCCGACTGCGTGAGGTTCAAGCGCGCGGCGGCCTTCGTGTAGGAGCTGGTGGCCGCCAACATCCGCAGTATCTCCAATTGGCGCAACGTCACGTTTCTCATGCCTTTCCCTCTCGCCCCCAAGGCGCGTTGCGCCCCACTCGGCCCCAAGATAATATAATTTACATATCATATCTATGATAGATAATCGTTTTTATTGATTATATTTGGCGAGTATAGTCCGGGCACTTATCCTCAACCAGGAAACCCATAATGGATCAGTCCGCCCGTTACGCCGACCTTTCGCTGCGCGAAGAAGACCTCATCGCCGGGGGCCAACACATCCTCGTCGCCTACAAGATGAAGCCGAAGACCGGCCACGGCTATCTCACTGCCGCCGCGCACTTCGCCGCCGAGTCCTCGACGGGCACCAACGTTGAAGTGTCGACCACAGACGATTTCACGAAGGGCGTCGACGCCTTGGTCTACCACATCGACGAAGCCAGCCATGACATGCGCATTGCCTATCCCATGGCCCTCTTCGATCGCAATATCACCGATGGGCGCATGATGATCGTCTCCTTCCTTACGCTCGCCATCGGCAACAACCAAGGCATGGGCGACATCGCGCACGCCAAGATGATCGACATCTACTTCCCGCCGCGGGCCATTCAGCTCTTCGACGGCCCAAGCCGCGACATTTCCGATCTCTGGCGCATCCTGGGCCGCCCCATCCAAAACGGCGGCTATATTGCCGGCACCATCATCAAGCCTAAGCTCGGCCTGCGCCCCGAACCCTTTGCCGAGGCTGCCTACCAGTTCTGGCTGGGCGGGGACTTCATCAAAAACGACGAGCCCCAGGGCAACCAGGTCTTCTCGCCGCTCAAGGCCACGATCCCGCTCGTGGCCCGCGCCATGAAGCGGGCCATGGACAAGACCGGCGAGGCCAAGATCTTCTCCGCCAATATCACTGCGGACGACCATTACGAGATGTGTGCGCGCGCCGACTTCATCCTCGAGACCTTCGGCTCCGATGCCGATAAAGTCGCTTTCCTGGTCGACGGCTTCGTGGGCGGCCCGGGCATGATCACCACGGCGCGTCGCCAGTATCCCGCGCAGTATCTGCACTACCACCGCGCAGGCCACGGCATGATCACCTCACCATCCGCTCATCGCGGCTACACGGCGCTCGTGCTCGCCAAGATCTCCCGCCTGCAAGGGGCCTCGGGCATCCACGTCGGCACCATGGGCTACGGGAAGATGGAAGGTGAAAACGACGACCGCAATATCGCCTACATGATCGAGCGCGACGAGTGCCAGGGGCCGGTCTACTACCAGAAGTGGTATGGCATGAAGCCCACCACCCCGATCATTTCCGGCGGTATGAATGCCCTACGCCTGCCGGGCTTCTTCGAGAACCTGGGCCACGGCAACGTCATCAACACCGCCGGAGGCGGATCGTACGGCCACATCGATACACCGGCGGCCGGCGCCATTTCCTTGCGGCAGGCCTACGAATGCTGGAAGGCCAAGGCCGATCCGATCGAATGGGCCAAGGAGCACAAGGAATTCGCAGGCGCCTTCGAGTCCTTCCCGCAGGATGCCGACAAACTCTACCCGGGCTGGCGCGACAAGATCGCCGCGCACCGCTAAGGGAACGTGCCCCCTGCAAACCCCTTGCAGGGCAGTAAAGGGCCGGACCGCACGCTCGCGGCTCCGGCCCCCTTTCCCCTAAACGCCCCTGAAGGCAGGCAGGACAGGAGCCCCAAGCATGGTTCAAAGCGACCTACTCCACGATTATCGCGTCCACCGGGAACCGTACTATCACCCGCAGGGCGACGAGATTGAGCTCTTCCTGGCGGCCTATAATAGGCGGCTGCCGGTCATGGTCAAAGGGCCCACAGGCTGTGGCAAATCCCGCTTTGTCGAATACATGGCGTGGAAGTTGGGCAAGCCCTTGCTCACGGTGGCCTGCAACGAAGACATGACGGCAGCAGACCTTGTGGGACGCTGGCTGCTCGATGCTGATGGCACTCGTTGGCAGGATGGGATGCTGACGCTCGCCGCGCGTCACGGCGGCATCTGCTATCTCGATGAAATCGTCGAGGCGCGACAGGACAGCGCCGTCGTCATCCATCCGCTCACCGATCATCGCCGCCAACTCCCTTTGGACAAGAAGGGCGAGCTCGTGCACGCGCATCCCGACTTTCAGCTCGTCATCTCCTACAATCCCGGTTATCAGTCCGTAATGAAGGACCTCAAGCAATCCACCAAACAGCGCTTCACGGCCTTTCGCTTCGACTATCCGTCCGCGGACGTGGAGGCGGAGATTCTGGTGCGCGAGACCGGCATCGACCCGGATCTTGCGCCGCGCCTCATAGAATTGGCACAAAGCGCCCGTCGACTAAAAGGCCATGGCCTGGATGAGGGCATATCGACGCGCCTCCTGGTATACGCGGCCTCCCTCATGGCGGATGGTGTGACGGCAGCGCGGGCCTGCCGCATGGCGCTCGTGGATCCCCTCACCGACGATGACGACATACGCGCGACTTTGGAACACGCCATAGATGCCCTGTTCCCCTGATTCCCCGCGCACGCCTTCGGAACGGCCAGACATAGAGAGCCGAACGGAGGACTGGCGGCAGCGACTCGATTGCGCGTTTGATCCCGTACAATCGATATTCGCCGATTGCCTCACAGCTGCGCGCGAGCAGCTGGGCTGGGCCGCGCTCGCCGCCTATATCGACACGGCGCGCCTGCTCTGTAAGCTCGGGCGCGGCGCGGAACCTGTTCTGGCCTTTCTGGAGGGCTGGCCCACCGTATGCCAACGCCTCGGCCCAGGCAGTCTCGACACCGTCCTCTCCTGGGTGCGGAATATTCAGCGCACCCCCAACGGCGATGTTCTCGGGGCCTTCTTTCAGGCGCTCCCGGCCACGGCCGCATCCCTTGGGAGCCGTGAACTCCTGGCGACCTACCTCGATCTCCTGATGGAAGTGGCGCAGCAAAGCAGCACCTCCATCCATCGCCGGCATGCGATCCTGCCAAGCCGGGCCCTGCCCGAATTGATCCGCATAGCGCCCCAACTCCTTAAGCAAGTCAATCTCCAGGGCCTGCGGGAATGGGCGCGGCAGGGCCTGCGCCAGCATGCCAAAAACCCCGAACGGCAGGCGGATTATTTCGCGATGCGATCCGCCGATAGCCGCGCCCTCTTCCAGAGCCAGCGCCAGGGGACCCTGCTGCGCGCGCACGAGCGCCAATTGGACTTCTATCTGCGCGCCCTATGGGATGATCCCGTGGCGCTGATCTCCTACTCCGAGGCCTTCGACGAGCTCCGTCGCCCCCAACCCTACGCCGACGCCAACGGCCTCCATCTCCCTGACCTGCGCGTGGATCGCGACGGCGTCTCCGGACTGGACCAATACCGGCTGACGCTGGCCCATCTCGCGGCCCATCGTCGCTTCACACAATCCTTGGCCGCCGACAACGTAAGCCCCTTCCAACGCGTGAGCATCGAATGCCTGGAGGATGCCCGCATCGACACCCTGGTGCTGCAACGTTTCCCGGGCCTGCGCAAGCCGCTGCTGGCGCTCCATCCGCGACCGGAGGAGGAGGCCTGCAATCCTGCGCGAGAGTCCTGCATCCGCCACCGGATGACCATGCTCTCGCGCGCCATCCTGGATCCGGGTCATGGCTACCGTGACCCCGTGACCCGGAAATTCGCGGACTTATTTCATGAGTGTCTCGCGCGGGATCTGAGCGACACGGCGAGCATGGCGGAATTGGCCAAGGAATACCTCGTCGCAAGCCGCCGGCCCAGCGATGCCTTCGCTCACGTCTATTTCATCGACACGGAAGTGCCATACCGCGACGATAATCGCCACCTCTGGCATTTCAACGATCTTGACGACGAATCCGAACAGGATATGGCCGCGGCCCCCCCGGCGAATGCGCCTGTGTCTCTGGTCCACCACTATCCGGAATGGGATTACGTGTCGCAAAGTTATCTCACGGATTGGGTGAGCCTCTATGAACACCTCCATCCCCGCGGGCGCGCCGAGGACATCGAACAGCTCTTACACAAACATGCGGGCCTCGTGAAACGCCTGGAGCATATCCTCGCTCAACTGACCCCCCAGGATCGCGAGCGCTTACGCCGCCAGGAAGACGGGTCCGAGCTGGACCTCGATTGGGCCGTGCGGTCCTGGCTCGACCAGCGTTGCCGCAGGGATCCCGACACACGCATAAACCAGAGTTTCCGTCAGGTCCGCCGGGACCTCGCCGTGAGCCTATTGCTCGATCTTTCGGCCTCTCTCGGCGACCCCGTGCAGGGCAGCCGATCTGCGCAGAGCGTTCTTTCTTTGGCGCAGGAGGCCGTGGCTCTGCTCGCCTGGGCGATAGACCGGCTAGGCGATCCCTTCGCCATTGCCGGGTTCCATTCCAATACCCGTCACGAGGCTCGCTACTGGCATATCAAAGGGTTCTCCGAGGCCTGGCGAGAGGAACCGCGCGCCCGGCTTGCGGCGCTGGAGGCGGCCTACTCCACCCGCATGGGGGTCGCCCTGCGGCATGCCGGCCATTACCTATCGGGGCAGAAAAAAGAGAAGCGACTGCTTCTCATACTCACCGACGGTCAGCCCGCGGACATCGATGTGAGTGACCCGGACTATCTTATCGCCGATGCGCGACAGGCGGTCCTGGAGCTTGAGCGTGACGGCATCCTCTGCCATTGCATCAGCCTCGACCCTCACGCCGATAACTATGTACAAAAAATTTTCGGCAAGCGGTTTAGCATCATCGACCGGGTCGAGCGCCTGCCCGAAAGGCTTCCCGAGATCTTCCTGACCCTGACTGCCTAAAACGGCCTTCACTCACCTTCAGACCCTTTCCAGCACGAGCAGCCCACAGGGCGCACGGCCGGCCGACGGCTCAGACGCCATAATGGGCGCTGGATCTTTCGATCAGGCCGCCTGGCCCGAGCTGGAACCACTCGGAGGCCCCGTGTCCGTCGTCACTGCTATAGTTGATGACGATGCTCTGGATGCCCCACCGTACCGATTCGAGCCGGAATGTAAGGTCGGGCCGGCGCGCGAGGGCCTTTCTCCAGTAGGCGCCGACCGCATCCTTGCCGATCAAGATCCCGGAAGGCTCCCCGGCAATGGCCACGATCAGAGGCGAGGAAAACACGAAATCCTCCGTATACAAGCGCAGGATCTGCGCTAAATCACGACTGTTCCATGATGCGATCCAGCGCGCCGCGAAGTCCTCGGCTGTTGCCCGATCCAGCATACCTCCTCCTCTGCGGCCCTTGGGCCCTTGTCGATCCGTCGCCCTCGTGACGGTTGCAAAGACGCTATCACGAGGGCACGACCCCTGCACGCGCGGCATCATGCAGGGACACCATACCGGTCGGATCCGTGAGACGGCAAGCCGGGAAAGCGGGTCCAAGGAAGGGCCTGCCGCTATCAAGGTCCGGCCAACAGACCTCCATCCGCACAGAAATGCACACACCTGACTGAGCGCACGCCGCTTTGCGCCCGATCGACGTCGCGCCAGGACGCGCCCCGCCCGCGCATGAAGCCTGCACCCTATAAGCCTTCCGGCAGAAGCAGCGACGCACAAGGCGGGCTACAGTCGAGCTTTTGAGGGTGCCACTATGTCTCACTTACGATCCATCGTCGCCCTGCTTGCGGTCGCAGCCGGGTCCGCCGCGTTCGGCGCGGACGTGAGCGTCCCCCATGACCCGCGCGGCAACCTCCTAGACCCCCTGAGTCCATTCGCGACCCTCTACCTGCCACGCAACGCGCCAAGCCCCGTCGATCGCGTAGGCCCCAAACGCTGGACACACGCCTATGGCGGACCGAACCACAATGCCGCCTTCGCCGTGTCGCCCCATGCGCCCGCCTGGATACGCCATGGCGTGTCCTGGAACTTCCCGGAGGCGCGGGCCTGGCCACTTAGCAAAGAGCGCCCTTTCGGCGCGCAAATCTATGGCATCAAAGAGGCCCTGCCCGTGCAGACTCAATCCTATGGGAATGCGCTCGGGGTGTCCGTGGTAGGCGGCGTCGTGTACGCAGAAAGCGACGACTCCTTCGCCTACGCGATCAATGCGCGCACCGGTCATCTCATTTGGCGGGCAAGCCCGGTGGGCAATACTCTCATGGGCAATCCGCTCGTGAACGACAACCGCGTGTACCTGTCGGCCGGTAGCGTGGCGTTCAATTTCGCGAACGTGACTCTCTACGCGCGCGATCCGCATGCCGCCGGGCGCGGCAAGGACATAAGCTACAACGGCATCTACTGTCTCAGCGCCCACGACGGCAAGATCCTCTGGTACTTTCCCACCGCCGGGGACGCCATGCCCACGCCGGCCTTGGCGTATGGGGCGCTTTATATCAGCACCGGCGACGGAAACATCTATGCCATTGACGAGCGCACTGGGGTCAAGCGATGGGTGACGCATGTAGGTGGCATCGCCAATATGTCGAGCCCGACCGTGTGGCGCCATAGGGTGTTCGTGGCCATGTCAGTGCTCCCAAACATATACGCCCTCGACACCCGCACAGGCCGCATACTCTGGAGAGGCAGCATCCCAGGCGCGGCCAACACCGGGATGGGCGACGTGTCGCCTGCCGTAGCGCGCGGCATCGTCGTCATGGATGCCGTGGCCCATCCGCGCACCGTCGACGGCCACCCGACCCTGGACACCATCGTGCGTGCCTACGACGCGCGCAGCGGACGTGTACTCTGGACTCACGACATGGGTCGTGGCCCCAAGGTTCCCGCCTTTAAGGGCGGAGTGCCCATGATCCACCAAGGGATGGTGTATGTCGGCTCCCCCATCACCTCGGCGTACCAAGCCATAAACTTGCGTAGCGGCCAAGTCGCCTGGACCTGGCATGTACCACATGCGGGACCCGCGGGCGCAGGGCGTGGTGCGCCAACCTACTATCGTGGGGTACTCTACATTTCGACGGGACCCGACGTGTATGCGCTGGATCCGAGGTCCGGACGGAGCATCGGGCGTCATCACGTCGGGGGACGGTTCGGCATCGTGAGCCCCACCATCGTTGGCGGGACCATCTATCTCGGCAATTCCTGGGACTGGATCGACGCGCTCCCGGTCAAGGCCGTGAATCCGCGCTTTCACCTGCCACTCTAGGGGCACCGCCGCAAGCAACACATCTCCCGCGGCAGGCGCCGCTTACAAACCGGAGGCGTGACCCACAGCGAACTGCTGCCCGAAGTGGCCTGCGGCCACAAGGGCAGGACTTGGCCCTAGCCGGTCACCGCTTCGATCGGCCCCTTCGCCATCTTGACCGTCATGGATGCTCGCCTGCGGATGACAATGGCGCCCAGCCGCTGTCTTTTAGACGCGCCAGTTCAATACAATCGCCAAGGTGATGGCAAGGACCATCGCCTGATGAAAGACCACCACCGCCCCCGGCGCCTTGGGCTCTAGATTCACGCCATGAAAGAGCACGAACCCCACCGCGAACTGGGCGATCGAGAGATAAAACGCCACCGGATAATCCGGCATCATCCATCCCAGGGTCCCCACCACGAGCAAGGCCGCGACGATGTGCACGGCCACCGTCCATTGCGAGGCCTGCCTGGGCGCGACGAAGGGCTCGATCGGTTTCCCGAAACCCCTCTGGCCCGTGGTCATGCCGCCCAAGAAGATGGCCAGAAACACGGCGTGCAGCGCGACATTGGCGTCCAGGTATTGCAGAAAATGCACATCCGGATAGCGCAGACCCACGAGATAGGACACGAGCACGCTATAAGCGAGCAATCCATGCGTACCGTGCACGAAGGCCGGCGCGCGTCCCGCCAGGACATATAAGGTCCCCATCCCGAAAAGCGCTGTGGCTACGATTAGGGCAAGGCCTGTGATCGTTGCGGCGTCCGGGTGCAGGATGACCAACGCAACACCGATAAGCCCGAGCGTGGTCGCCACGAGGCGATGGGCGGCCTCCGGGTCGCCGCGCACAAGCAAGGTGAGGATGTTGCGCGTATAGGGCCAGCGGGTCCCCAGAGACAGGCCGAACCCAAACCCCTCCACGAGGCTACCCAGGAGAATGATGGCGACTGCGAACAGGACCTGGGTCAACATGAGCGCCTGAACCCAGGCCTCGCGCCCAAGCGCAAGTGACGTCATGCCGCGCCATATTCCCGCCGCTATCGCGACAAAGATGAGCCCCGCGATAAACACATTGGCCACGCGCACCGCGGTCGTGACTTCGCCCTGCACCTCGTGGTGCTCGGAATTTTTATGTTCCATATCCTCCTCATCGGCCCACCGGGGCTGCACGCGGACAATACCGCAAGAGGCCTCTTAAACCAACACCCGGACCTAAGCCCCTAACGGCAAACCGCCGAATGGCATCCCCGTCGGACGACCCCGGATTTAGTGCATGAGGCTCATGAGCATGGTGCGGGCATCCAAGGAGTGGAACATCCACATACTAAGCCCCACCGCGATCACAAAGAGCGGGACGGCAAGGACAAAAGACACGGTGGTCCAGATCTGCGTCGACGAGAAATCGAGCTGCAATAAAAACATGATCTGGACCGCAACGGCTAGCGCTGCTGCGCCTGACAACACGAGCATGGGGTGCGGGATCTCGCCGCCATGCATAGCGACGGCCAGCGCCGCGGTCATCAAGGCGGTGGCGACGACGAAGGCGGCGACGTAGGCGCGGCCGTTGACGAGCCGCACCTCGGGATGCTGCAAAGGATCATGGGTATCTTGGGCCATCAGAGGACTCCTCGCATGTCGACGAAGGTATAGACCAGCACCCAGAGAATCGCCTGAAAGTGCCAAAAAAGCTTCAGGTTCAACAAGCGGTAAACCGTCTTGTCGGTCAAGCCCTGGGCCGCGACCTGAAAAAACATCGTCGCCATCCATAGGAGTCCGAAGGCCATGTGGATCCCATGCGTCATGACCAAGGCAAAAAACGCCGATAGGTAGCCGCTCCCTTCAGGATAGATGCCCATGCGAAACAGAGCCGCGAATTCGTGAACCTCGAGCCCCACAAAGAGCGCCCCCAAGAGGAAGGCGGCCACGAGGCCCGCGAGCACGCCCTCGCGGCTGCCGCGCTTCAGGGCCACCATCACGCCTCCGTAGGCGAGCACGCTCGCGAACACCGACAAAGTCTCCGCGTAGGCTGTCCACGGATGCACGAGCGCATGCAGAACCGGCCCCCCGGCCGCATTGTAGGTATGGCTCAAAACCCCGTAGGCTGCGAAGAGGCCCGCGAAGATCATCGCATCGCTCAGCATGTACAACCAAAAGCCTAGCGTGCGCGTCGCTATCACATCGTGGTGATAATGGGGCTCCCAGAGCGCGCTTTGCCCCGATTCCATACCGCCGCTTGCCGTCATCATCGCTTACCCCCAAGACTTCTCTTACACCAAACCGCCTGCGTAGCACACCTATCAGGGGCTCGACTCCCGTGGACGAAGCACGTCGATTCCACCTGCGGCCGCCCCCGCGCGCGCTACCTCGGCCGCCCGCTGCCGCAGATTCTTTTCGATCCGCTCTACCTCTCCGGCCTTCACCACATAATCCGTATCACGCACAAACGAACGCGCGATCACAGTCAGGATGATGGCGATAAATGAAGCGTCCGTAAGCCACCAGATGCGCCACACGAGCCCGAAGCCGAGCCCCAACGCGAAGGCGCCGATCACAAGCGGTACGGACGTGTTCCGGGGCATTGGGATATCCTCGTAATGGGTCGGTGCCACACCATCCAGACCCTGCCCCCGGCGCCACACGAGTTCGTCGCGCGCATGCACACGCGGCGTGACTGCGAAGTTATAAAATGGCACAGGTGACGGCGCAAGCCATTCGAGCGTACGCGCGCTGCCCCAGGCATCGGCGCCGACGCGGTTGGCGTTGCGATCGCGCAGGCTGACATAGAGCTGGCGCACGAAGTAATAGACCGACACGAGATAGAACCCTATGCCGAGCTCCTCCGCGACCTCGAAGGGAAAAAGTGCCGGGTTCGTCAGATAATCGAGGCGGCGCGTCATCCCCATGAAGCCCGAGGTGTACATCGGGATGAAGACCATGATGGTGCCTATCGTGAAGGTCCAGAAGAAGCGCTTGCCGAGCGGCTCGTTCAGCCGGAAGCCAAAGACCTTAGGAAACCAGTAGGTGACCGCCCCCAGAATGCCGTAGACCACCACCATCAGCATGGTATGGAAATGCGCCACCACGAACACGCTGTTGTGGACGCTGTAATTGACAGGCGGCATGGCCAACATCATGCCCGTAAGCCCCCCCACGAGCAGCATGAAAAGCGCCCCTATCGCCCACATCATAGGGGTCTCGAAGCGGCTGCGACCACGGTAGATCGTGAACGCCCAATTGAACACCTTCACGCCCGTGGGGATCCCCACGACCATCGTGGCTATGCTAAAAAAGGTGTTGACGCGCGGACCGGCCCCCATGGTGAAGAAGTGGTGCAGCCAGACGGACCACGATACACCCGCGATCGCAAAGCTTGCCGCCACCATCGTGACGTAGCCAAAAAGCGGTTTCTCGGAGAATGTCGGAATGATCTCCGACATCATGCCGAAGGCCGGCAGAATGACGAAATAGACTTCGGGGTGACCCCACATCCAGAAGAGGTCGGAATACAGCATGAGATTGCCGCCCATGCCCGCCGTAAAAAAGTGCGTCCCGAAGTAGCGATCGAGTCCGAGCAATCCTAAGGCCACGCCCAGGAGTGGAAAGGACGTGAGTGCGATGATGTTGGTGCTGAGCGCAGTCCAAGTGAAGATCGGCAACCGTCCCCAAGTCATGCCCGGGGCGCGCATCTTGATAATGGTCGCGATCAGATTCGCGGCCCCAAGGGTCGTGCCGACACTCGAAATCTGAATGGCCCACATCCAATAGTCCGTACCCACCCCCGGGCTATAGGCAAGCTCGGTGAGCGGCGTGAGCCCGACCCAGCCTGCGTGCGAAAAATCGCCCAGAAATAAGGACAACATGATGAGAGCCGCACCCACGGCGGTAAGCCAGAGCCCCAACGCATTCAAGTAGGGAAAGGCCATATCACGTGCACCGATCTGTAAGGGCACGACAACGTTCATGAGACCAACCAGTATGGGGGTGGCGGCAAACAGGATCATGATGGTCCCGTGCGCGCTATAGATCTGATCGAAATGGTAGGGTACGAGATAGCCGTGCGCGGCTCCCAGAAAGCCCGGCGAATGGGCTCCGTCGGCCAAGACCTGCTGGGTGCGCATCATGAGCGCATCGATGAAACCGCGGAACAGCATGACGAGGCCTATGATGATATACATGACCCCGATCTTCTTGTGGTCGACGGTCGTCAACCACTCCCGCCAAAGATAGCCCCATCGGTCGGCATAGGTGAGGTAAGCGAGGACCAGGATTCCAAGCACGACCGAGAAAATGAAGGCGCCGGCTATGATCGGATTGTCCGGGATCGCCCCAAGCGACAGACGCCCGAAAATCGGGCTCCAGGGTCCTTGCACGTTCACCATAAACTGGCACTCCTGTTAAGCGAGAAAGACTGGGTGACCAAGGGCGGGTGGATCGGCCCGAAGCGGTCGTGCGGCCTTACGCCGATCCGGGCGGTGGCAGTTGGGTCGTATAGACCCTACCCTTCAGGACCCCCTCAATGACCTGGTCGAAGAGTCGTCCCTTGACGTCCGAGAATTCATAGGTCTTGCCATTGATATTTTTTGTGGGCTTTGCGAAGGCGTTGAATTGCGCATAATCCATATGCAGGGGCACATGTTGAACAGATTGCACCCAATCCTGGAAACGTTTCGGGCTTATGACACGTGTCTTGAAGCCCATCCAGGAAAAGCCGCTGCCGCTGAAGTTCGCCGAGTACCCCTTGTAGGTGCCCAGCTTGTCCGCCACCAGAACCTGCTCGGTGCGCATCCCCGGCATGACGTCGATCATGCCGGCAAGATTTGGTATGAAGAAGTCGTTCACCACCGTTGCCGATGTCATATGGAAATCCACGGTCGCCCCACGCGGAATGACGAGTTCATTGGCGATGGCGATGTGCTGCTTGGGATAGATAAAAAGCCACTGCCAATCGGTCGTAATGACATCCACCCGCAGGCGTGGTGGTACCGCTCCGGGCCCTGCCTGGGCGACCTTCAATAGGCGCGGATGAAACGGGTCCACCGCGTAGGTGCCTCGATAAGCGTAGTAACCCAACAGCGCCACTGTGAGCAACGGTACCGCCCAGACGACGAGTTCTATGACATTGGAGTGGGACCACGTGGGGTCGTAAGCGGCGGTGGTATTGGTCTTGCGATAATGAAGCAGGAAGAAGGTGGTGACGACTGCGGTAGGGATAATGATGCCCAGCATGACAGCGACATCGAGGACCGTGAACCGCATATCCGCCCCCGACAAGGGTCCGGCCGGGTGGAAGATCAGGAATTGTCGGGACAAGCTATGGGCGGAACATCCAGAAAGAAGCAGAAGAGGAAGGAAAGCGATGGAACGGACAAGCCTGCCTATCCTACACACGACGGAACCGTACTGCCTTACCCGCATTGCAACGCCTCCCGAGTAGTCCCCTGGGCGGATACGAGGCAACGCCGATCGGGGCGCACCCCCTACACCATCTAAGCATATAATAATATGCGCGATCGCAAAATCACAAGAAAAAGTTTGCGCCCCACAACATGTCTCCGCCAGGGACTCGGTAACCGCGGTCGTTTGGCCGATGATCGCTGCAAAGCCGCGAAGGGCGCGAAGCCGCCGAGCGCACCCCACGGGCCCCGATGCAGGGATGGGTCCGGGCGTGGGGCCAGGCTGCTTTCCAGTCACAACGATATGGGCGACCGATGAGGGCCCGGGCCATGCCCATGGAGGCCTTGCCCACCACCTTCCTCAGTCTGCACAAGGCCAGGCACACCGGCCGGTCAGGTCCGATTTTTTTGATCGATCCCGGTCTCTATCCCGTCTATGCTGATCGCGTTGCGCTCCTGCCAATAGCGTCGCACGCCGTCCTCCCCCTTCTTCTCGGTCCAGACGCGCAGATCGGGCCTGTCGCCCACGAAATCGAAATAGGGGACCCCGAAACCGCACGAGGTCTGTACGAGGTCGATCGCCACATCAAAGATCTGGCGCGCACCAGGCAGGCATGGGAACAGCGCCGACAGCATCCCCCACTCCTGGTCGGAGTGATGCACGGCGCGCGCCGTGCCGTACAAGCGCAAAATGACTGGATCGCCGGTGAAGGCGCAGAACATCAAGGTCATGCGCGGATCAGTCTGGACGTGGGCGGCGGATTCGTTGCCACTGCCCGTAAGGTTCAACCACGCCACGCGGTTGGGGTCCAGGATGCGCAGGCTCTCTAGCCCCTTGGGCGAGATGTTGACGCGCGAATCCGCGGTGGCGGTGGCCACGAAGAAGATCTTTTGTTCGGCTATGAATTGCGCCCAGCGCTGCGGAATGCTCGGGTACTGCTTCGCCATGACCGCGTTCCCGTCTCTCTTTCCTGGGATTTGGGGATCTAGCGTATCATGGCTACGATGTCCCGGCGCGCCCCACAGCGGCTCAGGGTGCGTCGCGCACTTCGTGGCCGCGCGGAGATCCTACGAGAACTGCGATCGGAAACTCTGCCAAGAGTTCGGCGGCGAGCATCCCTTGGCTCCGCACTGCGCCCGGCCCCGCCACCCCCGGTACCAATACGTGACGCCAAGACCAAGCCGCGCAAGACGCCGGAACCGGGACGCGTGTGCCGCCCCACACGGCAGAACCTGTCGGCAGACGCCGCCCACCCTCGGTGAGCACCCAATAATGGCGAGGCACGACCACAAGCCACGCCTGGTCCTTGTGACACCGGGCAAAGCAGACGAGGTGCCGCGCGCGCTCGCCTTCGGCATACAGGGCCTCGTAGCTGCCGCGCGTGCAAATCTCGGGGTGCGCGCGTCGCAGCCGCAGAAGACGGTGCGTCGTATGCATCTTTACATGGCCATCTTCGGGATGGGCAAGCCAAGCCGCGAGAGCGCGAGCGCGCGCCAACTCGTCCGCATCATCCAAGCGCGCGATCTCGGCAAGCATCCGCGTCCGCTCCCCGTAGTCCACGGGGCGACGATTATCCGGATCCACGAGACTGAAGTCCCACAACTCGGTCCCTTGATAGATATCCGGCACACCCGGGGCCAGAAGCTTCAGAGCGAGCTGACTCAACGCCGTCCAGAGTCCCGCCCGCGCCACCGGGGCGGCGAAGGACTCCAGCACATCGAGCGCGCGGGCGTTTGCCTCGGGATCGGTGACGGCGTCCACAAAGGCGATCAAGGCGTCCTCGTATTCGCCAACGGGCTTCACCCAACTCGTCTCGCACTTGGCCTCGCGCGCGGCCTTCAGCATGTAGTCCCGAAGCCGTGTGCGAGCATCCGCCCACGTCTCGGGCGTGCGCACGAAGGGCCACACACCGATCAAGGTCTGATAAAAGAGGTACTCGTCCCGGACCGAGGGTGCAGCCCCACCCAAGGCCTTAAAGGACTGATGACGCTCTTTCAGCTGTTGCGCGCACGCGGCCCACGCCTCCGGGATCTCGGACAGCACGTGCAGCCGCGCGCGCACATCCTCGCTACGCTTCGTATCGTGCGTGGATGTCGCCAACATGGTCGCCGGATGCTCGCGAAGCCGTGTACCGTTCGCCTCATGGAAAGCCTTGAGCGACACTGCGAACCGCGAGGGATCCCCGCCTACCTCGTTTAAGGACACAAGTCGGTTGTAGCGGTAGAAGAGCGTGTCCTCCAGACCCTTGGCCATCACAGGTCCCGTGTATTGCTGGAAGGCGGCAATAAACTCCAGGATCTCGGCACGTTCCTCGGGCGTCCGGCTCCCAAACCCCTCGAGCAACAAAAGATCGCGTATGAAATCGACCACCGCGGCCTCCACGAGCGGGTTACGCTCCAAGGCGCGCGCACAGGCTGTCTCAATGATCGATCGATCGGCCGAAGAGGCGCCCGGCGCGCTTACATAGGTTCGGTACACGGGGAAACACGCGACGATCTCAAAGAGCGCAGTCCTTTGGGCCGACAAGGTAAAGTCCCGCGTCCGCCGATCCCGTTCCGCGATGCGATCCAGCGCGATACCCAAGGCATGGACCTCGCTTCCGAGACTCGTATGCATGATGAGCCCCTTGCATTCGTAGAGCATGCTCGCGTAATCGTCCCGCGCCCCCACGAAGGCTTCATAAGCCGCGTCCACACCGGCCTCCCCGTCCGCTGACACCAGAACGCCGCTGGCAAGACGCAGAAAATCGTAGCCGGTCGTGCCGCTCACCGACCAATCGCCGGGCAGCGCCTCATCGGCACCCAGGATCTTCTCGACGACAAGATAAAAGGGCGTTCGTTCGGCGGAAGCCTCCATGCCACGCGCACCCCCATCTCGCGCCGCGCACGCGAAGTCCTGAAGCCTCGCAAAATACTCGCGCGGGTCGCGTAGGCCATCGGGATGATCAACCCTGAGCCCCGCCACGTCGCCTGCGGCGATCCACGCGCCGATCAGGCCATGGGTGGTGGAGAACACCCCCGGATCCTCCATGCGTAATGCGGCAAGCTCGTTGATGTCGAAAAATCGCCGGTAATTGATCTCATATCCAGCGACCCGCCAAAACGTCAGCCGGTAGGCCTGCTGCTCCAAGAGGCTGTGCAGCGCATCGTAGCGTTCCGCGCCCGCGCCCGCGCCCCCGTTATAGCGCGCCAACACCTGGCTCAAGGCGCCCGCGCAGCGCGCGTTACCGGAGACCCAGGCACCCAACCGGCGCGCCCCTTCCTCGATAAGGCGCGCGGCCTCTTCGGGGGTGGACCCATCGGCCGGGACACTTGTTCGCTCGAAGAGCGCAATGAGCTCCGATATCTCCTGACCGAGCGCCTCGTCACCGGGTCCAAGATGGATCGACTGCGCCACCTCGGCTAGGATCTGCGGATAGGATTTGGGGCTTATGGGCAGCATATGATCGTAATAGCGCACCACGAACCCGCCCCGTCCCGGATCGAAGTCGAGCACCATGGCGCCCGATTCCAGCACCTCGCCGTACTGCCCCCCGAGGATCGGGATAACGAGTTTGTCCTCATAGGGACGCTCGGGCGTTTTCCAGTCAATATCGAAATAATGCGCAAACCGCGAACATCGGCCATGCGCGAGCACGTCCCACCAAAGCTGGTTGTCCGGATCGTCCACGCGCATGTGGTTGGGCACGATATCAATGATCTGCGAGAGGTCCTGACGGCGCAAGGCCGCCACGAACTCCCGGCGCTCGTCCTCGGTGCCGACTTCCGGGTTGACGCACGCGTGGTCGACGATATCGTAGCCGTGCGTGCTGCCCGGATGGGCCTTCAAGTAGGGTGAGGCGTAGCAATGACTCACGCCGAGGTCCGCAAGATAGGTGGCAAGCCGCGCGGCATCCCGGAAGCCGAAGCCTTTGTGAAATTGCCAACGGTAGGTCGCAGTCGGCACGGCGCCATCACGCGCCGCGCCGCGCCGCGCCGTCTTTCGGGCAGGCCCGTCGCCGCTCATGCGGTGCCGGCCCGCGCGCTCGTAGCTGCCGGCCATAACTCCCAGCGCGCCCCCCAGGGCCCAAGCGTCTCATCCGCCGCGCCCGGGGCTTGCCTGCTTGCATAGAGAACCATGGCAGGCGAGTAAGCCCCCTTCGCCACCCGATGCCCCACATTCACGGGCGCAGGCCCGAGATTTGCGCGCAGATGGAGCAAAGAGCCGTCGGCGAAACGCCACGCAGCGGCGATCCCGCGCCCCCCGAAGAGTTCAAAGCCCAGGGATTGGACGGGGCCTTGGGCGAGCCGCCCGGCCAGGTGCCGGGCCCGGGCCTGAAGGAGATCCTGATGAAAGGCAAGCCATGCAACACCCACCGCGCTCCCCGCCTCACGCCAGTCGAGGCGACTGGACAGGAAAGTCTCTTCGCTATTAGGGTCGGGGATCCCTGCCCTCCGGGTCTCGTCCGCGAATTGCCGGAAACGCGCGAACTCGCGGCGGCGCCCCTCGGTGACCGCCTGCCCGAGATCGGCCTCGAAGTCGCAAAAAAAGAGAAAGGGCCGCGAGCAGCCGAATTCCTGGCCCATGAAAAGCAGGGGTGGCGAGGGCGCGAGCAGCAAAACCGCAGTGGCGGCCCGCACCGCCTCAGGGGTCGCTAGGGCTGTGATGCGCTCACCGAAGGCCCGATTGCCGACCTGGTCGTGGTTTTGCAAGAAATTCACGAAAGCGCCGGCGCCAAGCGCGGTCGAAGGCTCTCCACGCGGGCCCTGCCGATAGGGCGAGACCTCACCCTGGTAGGCGAAGCCCTCGGTAAGACAGCGCCCGAGCAGACGCATCGTATCTTGCGCATAATCCGCGTAATAGCCCTCGGTCTCGCCTGTCAAGAGGACATGCAGGACGTGGTGCATGTCATCGTTCCATTGCGCAGTAAATCCGCCCTGCTCGAGATAGCGGGCCTCGTTGTTCTCGTTCTCAAGGATGAGATGGATGTGGCGACCGGCGCTACGCAAACGTCCCACCGTCTGCGCGATGGACGTCAGGATGGACTGCGGCGAATCGTCGACGATGGCATGGACCGCATCGAAGCGTAAACCATCGACATGATATTCGTTCAGCCAATAGCGCACGTTCGCCTCGAAATAGGCACGCACGTGCGCGCTGCCGGGCCCGTCGAAGTTTATGGCATCGCCCCAGGGGGTGTGGTGGCGCGACGTAAAAAACAACGGGGCATAGCATCCCAGATAATTGCCGTCGGGCCCGAAGTGGTTGTAGACGACATCCAGGAGGACCATGAGACCTAAGCCGTGAGCCGTCATGATCAATGCCTTCAGGTCCTCGGGACGGCCGTAGCGGCTGTCAGGGGCGAAGGGCAGCACGCCGTCATAGCCCCAGTTCGCGCGCCCAGGAAAATCCGCGACCGGCATGAGCTCGATGGCCGTCACCCCGAGCGCGACGAGACGCGGCAGGAGGGCCGCAGCCCCCGCATAGGTCCCCTCGGGACTGAAAGCGCCGACATGCAATTCATAGAGGACGGCGTCCGTCCACGGACGTCCCCGCCACGCGGTATCGGTCCAGGCGAAGGCGCCACCGTTCACGACCTCGCTCGGTCCGTGCGCGTCGCGCGGCTGGAACCGCGACGCCGGGTCCGGGATCGCAAGCCCGCCGTCGATCTGGTAACGATAGAGGCTGCCGACATCCGCGGCGTCAGTCGTCACCTCGAACCACCCGTCACCCGCGGGCCTCATCGCGATCGGCGGCACAGTCGACCCCTCGAGCACCAGATCCACCGTGCGCGCCGATGGCGCCCATAAACGGAACCGCACTCCGGAGGCCTCGCACTCTGCACCAAACCCGAACCGCTCGTAACGCCCCGTCACGCCCGGGTCGGTCGCTCCGGCCTCGCCGCTGTCACCCATGGCGACTCCTCTGCGCATACTGCTCCTCGATCAGCCCGCATGCCCGCCACGACGGTCGGGCGTCGCCTCCCTGAGCAAGACGAGCGAACGCCCCTGAAGCGGATACGATCCGCTCGTGATGACGGCCCCGACGTCCCGGGTGGGGCCTGTATAGCTCGTATCGATCTCCACTTGCCACCCGAGCACCCGGGATTTCGGTAGCGAGAAAGGGATTTCCTCGTGATGCGCATTCAGAAGCCAGAGGAAATCGACGTCCCCTATCATGCGCCCCTTCTCATCGAATTCATCCAGTCCTTCGCCCGCCAGGAACAGCCCCAGGCAGCGGGCAAAGCTCTGTTGCCATTCTTCGTCGTTCATCTCGGTCGCGTCCGGCTTCAGCCACATGACATCCTTTACGTCGCTGCCGCGGATGTGCCGCCCCTGGAAGAATGACCGCCGTCGAAAGACCTTATGGTTCTGCTTGATGCGGATCACGTGCTGCACAAACCGCATGAACTCGTGATCTTCCGGCGTGAGCTCCCAATTCACCCAATTGATGGGGTCGTCGTGACAGTAAGCGTTGTTGTTGCCGCGCTGAGTGCGGCCTAATTCGTCGCCAGCTACGATCATGGGCACACCTTGGGAGAGCAACAAGGTCGCAATCATGTTGCGTTTTTGCCGGGCCCGCAAGGCTCGGATATCCGGGTCGTCTGTCGGTCCCTCGGTGCCGCAATTCCAGGAGAAATTGGCATCGGTCCCGTCGCGATTGTCCTCACCGTTGGCTTCGTTATGCTTGTCGTTGTAGCTGACGAGATCCTGAAGCGTGAAGCCATCGTGCGCCGTCACAAAATTGATCGATGCGTAAGGATTGCGCCCGCCATGACCGTAGAGGTCGCTCGAACCGGTCAGCCGATAGGCCATCTCGCCTATGACGCCGCCCTCGCCCTTCCAATACGCGCGTACCGCGTCACGGTACTTGCCATTCCATTCGGTCCAGCCGACCGGGAAATTGCCGACCTGGTAGCCCCCCTCCCCCAGATCCCACGGCTCGGCTATGAGCTTGACCTGCGAGAGCACGGGGTCTTGATGAATGATGTCAAAAAAGGCGGACAGCCGGTTCACGTCGTGGAGCTCGCGCGCCAGGGTCGAGGCCAGATCGAAGCGGAAGCCGTCCACATGCATCTCAAGGACCCAGTAACGTAACGAGTCCATAATGAGCTGTAAGACCCTCGGATGCAGCATATTCAAAGTGTTCCCGCAGCCCGTGAAGTCCATGTAGTAACGTGGATCGTCGGGGCTCAGACGGTAATAAGACAGGTTGTCTATGCCCTTGAACGACAAGGTCGGCCCCATGTGATGACCCTCCGCCGTGTGGTTGTAGACCACGTCCAGGATCACCTCTATACCGTTGGAGTGAAACGCCTTCACCATGGTCTTGAATTCGGATATCTCGCCACTCGCCGAATAGCGCGAGTCCGGGGCAAAGAACCCTATGGAATTGTAGCCCCAATAATTACGGAGACCCTGCTCCACGAGATGACGGTCATCTATGAAGGCGTGCACGGGCATGAGCTCGACTGCCGTCACCCCGAGCGACTTCAGATACTCAATCACACGCGCCGAGCCTAAGCCGGCATAAGTGCCGCGCAAGGGTTGCGGGACCAGCGGATGCTGATAAGTGAACCCCTTGACGTGCAACTCATAGATGATCGTGTCGTGCCAAGGCGTGCGCAAGAGTCGGTCGTCGCCCCAACTGAAGGCCGATTCAACAACCCGCGACTTGGGCATGAATGGCCCATTGTTGGTCCGATCGAAGGACAGATCTTCGAGCTTATGGCCGACGCGGTACGCAAAATTCGCGTTGCTCCAGCGGACCTGGCCTTGGATAGACTTGGCGTAGGGGTCCAGCAAGAGCTTGTGGCCATTGAATCGGTGCCCGTTTTTGGGATCATAAGGCCCATGGACACGATAGCCGTACAACCACCCCGGCCGCGCCTCCGGGAGATAACAGTGCCATACCTGATCAGTCTGCCAGCGTATCGGGATGCGCGCGATCTCGTGACGGCCGTCCTCGGCGAATAAGCAAAGCTCCACCGCCTCGGCGTGCTCTGAGAAGAGCGCGAAATTCACTCCCTCGCCATCCCAGGTGGCGCCCAAGGGATAGGGGCGCCCAGGCCACACCGCGAAACGCGCGACCCCCCGCCCTCCCAAGCGCCCGCGCTCCTCGATCACCGGACCGCTCCACAGGACGCGGCATCCGCCGGACGCATAGCGAAGCGCGCCAGCCTGCGGGCCGACAGGTCTGCGCCCGGCGCCACCAAGGCAAGTGTCGTCCGCCGCGGCCGTGGACACTGCCAACTCTTCTGTCGGGACGCGAGCGCGGCACGCGCAATTATCATCGTAGTACCCATTCTTGTTCTGTCACCAAAGGCATGGCGGACGGCGCCCCGGGGCGCCGGATTGAGCCGTAAGGGGAAATCTACGCGCCCGACGGGTCTTGCGCCACCGCCTCGGGCTCCAGAATAGACAAAAGACCCCGCAAGGGAATCATCACACTCTGGGGGCGATTTTTCATTTCATAGCGTAACTCGTAGAGGGCCTTTTCGAGCAGGAAGAGCTGCAACCACTCGCGCGCCTCTGTAAATGTCTCCCATAAGTTCGTGCCCTCCATGGCTGTGGCATAGGACACCATGAAGGCGGATACCGTGGCGCGCTCCCAGGAGCGGGCGTGAGGCAACAAGATCGCCATGTGCTCCGCCTGCCCCGCAGTGACGTGATCCAAGGCGGTATACATGGCATAATTGAAGGAACGAATCATGCCCGCGACATCCCGCAATGGCGTATGCTTGCGCCGCCGCTCTGCGATGGTGCGTCCGGGCTCTCCCTCGAAATCTGTGATTGCAAAATCGTTCTTCTGCAAAAGCACCTGTCCCAAATGGTAATCGCCGTGATAACGGATCTTTTGCCCGATAGTCGGGGCCGATAGCGCGGCTTTATCCAAAAGCTGCGCACGCACGGCGAGCACGGCGTGGGCATCACCCTGCGCCTCCTCGGGCAACGAGGAGAGCCGCGCGCCGAGCATAGCGAAGGTCTCCTCGATCTCCACGCGCACACCCTCAACCCATCGCGCCCCCTCGTCAGGCACGAGGGGTTCCGGATCGAAGGCCGTGTCACCCGTGGGCACGGCAAGCGCCAGATGCATCTGTGCCGTACGCAAGCCGAGCGTGCGCACGAGCGCGAGATAGCCGCCGTGTGCCTCCTCCTCACCGTCGACCGTTTGCGCCGAACCATGCAGGCACAGCTCGAGGTGGTTCTCGAGGTAATTGAGCGTGTAGTCCCAGGCGTCCCCTTGATTCTCGAGATAGCCTTGCAGGAGTGCCAGCGTGATAACCCCGCCTGCCGCGGGCCGGTATTCCAGGGTCCCCAGTACTGGGACCGTATAAGGAAAATGGGCGACATCACACAAGAACCGACCCATCTCCGCCTCTGGACTTATACCCTCCTGGAGGCGCCGATAGCCCTTCAGGAACAACCTCTCGCCGATGGCCACGGCCGTATTCGTGCTACGCGAGTTGGGATGCCGCACGGCCTCATCCGGCGCAACCGCATCGTGGAGGGTGCCTGCCGGCACCCCTTGCATAACGCCCGCCTCCGCTTCGAAGCGCTGCCCGTCGCGGATAGCCATGACAAGTTTGCGGCAGAAGACGTCGTCCCCAAAGGCGTCGCCCAGGATGCCAAGCGTCGCCTGCTGGCGCACGCGCGCCATGGCAAGCGGCAGGACAGAACGCATACGCGCCTCGTTGTCCGCCTCCCACACCAGTGATACCGGCAGAAAATACCGCGCCGGGCGATCGCCGTCCTCCACATCGACCAGCGTCAGAAAAAAATTTCCGTCGGGCGTCACCCATTCGGCGGTCTCGGTCATGCGGACGCGCTTGGGCATGGCGCCCTTTTCGCCATACCATCGTTGCGCGGTCATGAACCGCGGCACAGCATCTTGCTCCCACTGCGCGCGCACCCGGTCGGCCATGGCCATGCGCCAGGGCACAACGCGCTCGCGGAACAAACTGCGCCATCCATCGAACAACACAAGCAACGGCAGCTCCTCCGGCGGCAACCGCTCCTCGTGCCAAGCCGGGACCTCGCCGCCCTCCGCGAGCCGGAACCAATAAAAGCCGTGGCCATGAAGGGTCAGGAGATAGGGCAACTCGCCGATAGGTGGAAACGGGGTGCGTCCCATGAGCTCGATCGGGACGCGCCCTTTGTAGGCCGACAAATCCAGCTCCACAGGCTGCGCGGAGTGCGACAGATTGGCGACGCACAAGACTGTCTCGTCACCATAGGCGCGCACATAGGCCAGGATCTTGCGGTTTCCGGGTTCGAGGAAAACAAGCGTCCCACGCCCAAAGACCTTCGTGCCTTTGCGGATCGTGAGCATGCGGCGGGTCCAGTTGAGGAGCGATGAGGGATCGCGTGACTGTGCCTCGACGTTTACGGCGCCGTAGCCATAAATTGGATCCATGATCGGCGGCAAGAAGAGCCGCTGGGGATCAGCGCGCGAGAAACCCGCGTTACGGTCCGGGCTCCATTGCATGGGCGTGCGCACGCCATTGCGGTCGCCGAGGTAGATATTGTCCCCCATCCCGATCTCGTCGCCGTAATAAATGATGGGCGACCCAGGCATCGACAAGAGCAGACTGTTCATGAGACGGATCTTGTCGAAATCGTTATCCATAAGTGGTGCGAGCCTGCGCCGTATACCGAGATTCAAGCGCGCCTTGCGGTCGGCCGCATACATCTGGTACATGTAGTCACGCTCCTTGTTCGTGACCATTTCCAGGGTCAGCTCGTCGTGGTTGCGCAAGAAGATCGCCCATTGACAGGTCTCCGGAATATCGGGCGTCTGTTTCATGATCTCGACGATCGGGTGACGGTCCTCTTGCGCGATCGCCATATACATGCGCGGCATGAGCGGGAAGTGGTAGGCCATGTGGCACTCGTCCCCGCCACCGAAGTAGTCGCGCACATCCTCGGGCCATTGGTTGGCCTCGGCTAGCAACATGCGGTTGTTGTAGCGGCTGTCGATGACCGAGCGCATGTAGTGCACCACCGCGTGGGTCTCGGGGAGATTTTCGTTGCTGGTCCCCTCACGGACGCACAGATAGGGAATGGCGTCGAGACGCAGGCCGTCCACGCCCAGCCCAAGCCAAAACTCCATGACCCGCACCACCGCCTTCACGACCTGCGGATTGTTGTGATTCAGATCCGGCTGATGAAAAAAGAATCTATGCCAGTAATAAGCCTTGGCGTCCTCGTCCCATGCCCAATTGGACTTCTCGCTGTCGGTGAATATGATGCGGGTGTCTTCGAATTTCTTGACCGTATTGCTCCACACGTAGAAATCACGCTTCGGGGACCCCGCCGGCGCGCGTCGCGCGGCCTGAAACCAAGGATGCTCGTCCGATGTGTGGTTTATGACAAGCTCCGTGATGACCCGAAGCCCGCGCTCATGGGCCGCCCGCACGAACTGCAGAAAGTCGCGCCGCGTTCCGTAATCCGGATGGACATTGCGATAATCAGCAATGTCATAGCCATCATCCCGCATGGGCGATGGGTAGAACGGCAGGACCCACAGAGTATCCACCCCGAGGTCCTGTAGGTAATCCAGCTTCTGGGTCAGTCCCACGAAATCCCCGATGCCGTCGCCATTACCGTCAAAGAAGGCACGCACGTGCAGCTCGTAGATGACGGCGTCCTTGTACCAAAGCGGGTCGTCCGATATTCGCGACATCTCTGTTTTTGTTCTTCTTTGCATGGCGCGCCTAAGAGTAGTAGTCGAAATCGTGCTCGTTACCGATGTAGCCTCGGGGGCGGAGGATATGGGCCGGCGCCTGTTCCGGAGCAAGCTCCACATAGTGGCGGCCTCCGCTCCAGAGATAACGGGCGTCAGATAAAAGGTCGTGCATCTGCACGGGCCGCCCCTCCGCCCCGGCCCGATTATGCGCCGGCCATTCGAGCCACCCGGACTGGCGATGATGCGGGTCGAGATTGACTACCACGAGCACGGTCGACGCCCCATCATCGGCGGTCTTGCTAAACCCGATCAGATTATCGTTATCGATAGCGTGAAAGACGAGGCTCCGATCGCTCCGCAAAGCCGGATGCGCACGACGAATGGCATTCAAGCGGGTGATGATCGCCCGCAGACTGTCGGGCCTTGCCAGATCCCATACGCGTTTTTGATACTTTTCGGAATCACGATACTCTTCGCTACCGGGCTCAAGGGGCTCTGATTCCAGAAGCTCGAAAGCGGGCCCGTAGATCCCGTAGTTGGCGCTCAAGGTTGCGGCCAGCACGAGCCGAATAACGAAGGCCGCGCGCGGAGCATGCTGAAGGAACGCGGGAAGTATGTCCGGCGTGTTAGGCCATACATGCGGCCTGAAATACTCCCGTCCCGGCCCTTGGGTGAGCTCCGTGAAGTATTCGGTCAGCTCGCGCTTAGTATTCCGCCATGTGAAATAGGTGTAGGAGTGCGTGAAACCGAGCTTCGCGAGCCCGTGCATCACCTTGGGGCGCGTGAACGCCTCCGCCAAGAACAAAACCTCCGGGTATGCCGATCGGATCTCTCGTATGAGCCATTCCCAGAATGAAAAGGCCTTGGTGTGCGGGTTGTCGACACGGAAGATGCGTACACCCTCCCCTATCCAGAATATGACGACGCTTTTCAATTCCTGCCATAGGGCCCGCCAATCCTTTGTCTCGAAATCAAGGGGGTAGATGTCCTGATACTTCTTCGGTGGATTCTCCGCATACTGGATCGTGCCGTCAGGCCTGTGGCGGAACCAGTCCGGATGCTCAGTCACGTAAGGATGGTCCGGGGAACATTGAAACGCGATATCGAGCGCCACGGCCATGCCATTCTTGGCCGCCTCATCGCAAAACACGCGGAAGTCCGCAAGCGTGCCAAGCTCAGGCGCCAGCGCCTTGTGACCACCCCGTGCGCTTCCGATCGCCCACGGACTGCCGACATCGGCGGGGTTTTGACTTAGGGTGTTGTTGGGCCCCTTGCGCAGACGCTCTCCGATTGGCGAGACAGGCGGCAAATACACGACGTCAAAGCCCATGCTCGCCACATAGGCCAGCATGGGGCCTGCATCGCGCAGGCGGCCGCCCGGAACGCCTCCGACCGAGCGCGGGAAAAACTCGTACCAGGCGCTGAAGCGGGCCCGTTCCGGATCCACGCGCACCGCAAACTCGGTCTCGAGCGCCGTCTCATGGGGATGCGCCGCGAATCGGTACACGCGCTCAGCGAGCGTCCCGTCGAGTAGCGCGGCGCGCTTTTCTTCAGGCACCGCATCCCCCTCGAGAAGCGCCTGGACTGTACGCAAGGACCGCCCTTCCCGCGCGCTTGCGTTCACCGCCGCCACCCCTATCATGGCGGCCGCTTGCTGAAACACCATCGCAAGGTCGGGGTCATCCAAAGGTCTGCGCGCGAGCTCGTGGCAGAGCGAGCCAAAGTGATCTATAGCGGCACGCACGGTATAGTGGTAGACACCAAGCTCTGCCACCGTGAAGGATGCGCGATAGCGGTCATTGCCGATGGGCGCCATGCGCGCGCGACTCCAGGTCTTTCCGTTCGGTTTGCGCACACACAAGGTGCAGACCACCACATCGTGGCCATCAGCAAAGACGTCGGCATCGACCGTGACGCGATCGCCTATGATCCGCTTGATCGGAAAGCGGCCGCAATCCACTACCGGACTCACCGTGTCTATGACAACCCGATTGCGCCCGTCCGACGGCATCGTTCCCCGCTGCGCTTGGGCTCGTGCCACCGCCTACCCTCCCTGCCCAGGCGGCACCTGGAAGACCACGAGCGAGAGTGGGGGCAAAACAAGGTTGAGCGACTGGAGCTGTCCGTGGGCGCCCACAGGCGCCGTTTCCAACCCCCCAAGATTTCCCTGGCCGCTTCCTCCGTAGATTGTGGCGTCCGTATTCATGATCTCCTTCCAAAACCCCGCGCGCATGACACCCAGGCGATAGTTGTGGCGCGGCATGGGCGTGAAATTGCAGACCACGAGGACCGGATCTTGTCCCGGCCCCGCAAACCGATAGAAACTGATGACACTCTGCTCCCAATCCCCATTGTCCACCCAACGAAATCCTTCGGCTTCGGTATCGGCGGCATGCAACGCGGATTCCCCGCGATAGAGGCGGTTCAGATCGCGCACCAGCTTCTGGATGCCCTGATGCGGGGCATAGTCCAACAAGTGCCAATCGAGACTGCTCTCGTGACTCCATTCCCGCCACTGGGCGATCTCGGCGCCCATGAATAACAACTTCTTGCCAGGATGACAGAACATGTAGCCTAGAAGCAGGCGCAGGTTCGCGAACTTCTGCCAGTCATCGCCCGGCATCTTACCTATGAGAGATCCCTTCCCGTAGACTACTTCGTCGTGCGAAAGCGGTAACACGAAGTTTTCCTGGAAGGCATACCAGAGACTGAATGTCAGTTGCCCTTGGTGGTATTTGCGATAGATAGGCTCCCGCTCCATGTAATCGAGCGTATCGTGCATCCAACCCATATTCCATTTGTAGCCAAACCCAAGGCCACCCATGGAGACCGGCCGGGACACCTGCGGCCAAGCGGTCGACTCCTCGGCTATGGTCTGGACATCGGGATGTTGGCGGTAGACAGCCTCGTTCAGCTCCTGCAGAAACTGAATCGCTTCCTCGCTCTCGCGACCGCCATGGGCGTTAGGAACCCACTCGCCCGCCGGTCGCGCATAGTCCCGGTATAACATGGAGGCGACGCCATCGACCCGCAGCCCGTCGACATGAAATCTCTCGAGCCAAAAAAGCGCGCTGGAGACCAGCACCGATCGCACTTCGTGCCGCCCATAATTGAAAATACTGGAATGCCATTCCGGGTGGTAGCCGCGACGGGGATCGGCATGCTCGAAAAGATGCGTACCATCAAAAAATCCGAGGCCGTGCAGATCGGTCGGAAAGTGAGACGGCACCCAATCCAGTATGACCCCGACGCCTTCGCGATGGAGGGCGTCGATCAGGAACATCAGGTCTTCCGGCGCTCCAAAGCGTGCGGTAGGCGCAAAATAACCCGTCGTCTGATAACCCCATGAGCCGTAGAACGGGTGCTCCGTAAGGGGCATAAACTCAACGTGGGTAAAACCCAGATCGGCGACGTAGGCGGGCAGCACGGCCGCGAGTTCCCGATAGCTGAGCCAGCGCCCGCCCTCCTCGGGGACGCGACGCCATGACCCCGCATGCACCTCGTAGATGCTTACGGGGGCAGAACGGCCCAGCCTCCCTCCACGCGACTGCATCCATGCGCCGTCGCCCCATGTATAGGGGGCGTCGCACACGATAGACGCAGTGCGCGGCGGTTCCTCTGCACAAAACGCAAAGGGATCGGCCTTCTCGACCTCGTAGCCTGTCTCGCGGGAGATGATGTGGTACTTGTAGGGCGCCCCGGGACCGATCCCCGCGACGACGCCCGCCCAAAGGCCTGAGCCATCCTCGCGAATATTGAGCGGGTGGGCACCCTTCCGCCAGCCGTTGAAGTCCCCTATGACCGAGACGAACCGCGCGTTAGGTGCCCAGACGGCGAAGTGGACCCCCACCCCATCGGGCAAGCGCACCGGGTGGGCCCCGAGCTTATCGTAGAGCCTAGTGTGCCGACCTTCGCGCAAGAGGTAGATATCCTCCGGGCTGAACCATGAGTCGACGTCTACGAACGGCACCTCGCGCTTCGCTCCCCTCCCGCCTGGCATCCACTGCCCTCCTACACTCGATCGCGCCCAGGGCGAGCGCCCCGAGCCGATACGACCCTGTTGAGCCATGTTACGGACCATGTCGGGGCATGACAAGTAGCGAACCGTCCGGGATGGCGCAGACGAACACCGCTTCCTTCGACAGCCGTGAGACCATCCGCGACACAACAGCCCTAAGATGCGAGGGTATGTGCAGGCCGCGCCCAATGGCGCGTAGACGCAACGGATCCCGGACCGTTCAGCGTAACGAGCACTCCTTCCGCCGAAAGAATGACGCCTGCCTCAGGCCGTCTATGGTATGAATAAGGACGATCGCGCGGCCTGTGGCATAATAGCTGCAAGCGCCATGAGCAGGATGCAAGTCCCAAACCCACGATCGCTAAAGGTCAACACGTGCCCGGTACCCGCTACCCTCTAGAAGTCCAGCCCAATATCCCCGAGCGCCTTGCGCGCCTGTCTGAACTTGCCGTAGACCTCCTCTACAGCTGGAACCGCCCGATCCGCCTGCTATTCGTGCGGCTCGACCCAGCGCTCTGGGAACGGTGCGGCCGCAACCCCAAACTCATGCTGCGGCGCGTAGCGCAGGAACGCCTCGACGAAGCAGCGCAGGATCCCCTGTTCCTCGAAGAGTATCAGCGCGCACTGTCGCTGCACGACACCTACCACACAGTGCGCATCCCATCGCGACTTATGAGTCTCGACCCCAAGACCGACTTGGTGGCCTACTTCTGCGCTGAGTTCGGCTTGCACGAGAGTCTCCAGATCTACTCTGGCGGCCTTGGTATCTTGGCGGGCGATCACTGCAAAGCGGCAAGCGACCTCGGTCTGCCATTCGTGGCCGTGGGACTGCTCTATCGCCAGGGATACTTCACACAAACGATAGATGCACAGGGCAATCAGATCGTGGGGACGGCTCCCGCGCTCCTCGCGGACCTCCCGGTGACCCCAGCCTGCGACAGCGAGGGCCGCGAGATTCGGATATCGGTCACCCTCCCTGGGCGCAGCGTGGCCCTCAAGATCTGGCGCGTGGTGGCAGGCCGCATCTCTCTCTACCTGCTCGACAGCGACATCCCCGAGAATACGGCCGCCGACCGGGCCATTACGTGCCAACTGTATGGCGGCGACCGCGAGACAAGACTGAGACAGGAGATCGTCCTCGGCATAGGTGGTGTGCGCGCCCTGCGCGCCGCGGGCCTCACGCCCACCGTCTGGCACATCAACGAAGGCCATCCCGCCTTCCAGATCCTGGAGCGCTGCCGGGAGCTTGCGCATCAGGGGCTCGATTTTGATACGGCCCTGGAGATCGTGGCGGCCGGGACGGTCTTTACGACACATACCCCCGTGCCGGCCGGCCACGATATCTTCGACGAGGAGTTGTTCGCCCGCTACCTGGAGCCCTATGTGACGGACCTTGGGATCGGCATCACCGAACTCAAGGAACTCGGGTCGAGCCCCATAAGCCAGGGCGGGTTCAATATGACGGCCCTCGCGCTACGCGGATCCCGCTTGCACAATGGGGTAAGCCGTATTCACGGGGAGATCGCCTCGCGCATGGAGGCCTATATCTGGCCGCAGATCCCTTGGGCCGAGAACCCGGTGGGCTATGTCACCAACGGCATCCATGTAGCCACCTTTCTGGCCCAAGAATGGAGCAGCCTCTTCGACGTCCGGTTCGGCAGCGAATGGCGCAACAAACTCACCGAAGCCCATTATTGGGAACGAATAGACACGATCCCGGACCACAGCTACTGGAGCGTTCATCAGTCCTTGAAGGCCGCAATGCTGGAGGCGGTCAAGAAACGGGTGATCCGCCAGTACCGCCGCAATGGCGTGGGCGAGGGAGTGATTCACAGGCTCACCCGCCAGCTCGAGCTGGACGCTAAAGGCCCGCTCGTCATAGGCTTCGCGCGACGCTTCGCAACTTATAAGCGCGCCGGACTCCTATTCGAGGATCCGGCGCGCCTTGAGCGCCTCTTGAACGACCCGGAGCGACCGGTCCTCTTGCTGTTCGCCGGCAAGGCCCATCCCCACGATCATCCGGGGCAGAATCTCATCCGTTTGATCCATGAATTCTCCAGACGTCCCGCGTTCGAAGGAAAAATCATCCTGATCGAAGGCTACGACCTCGCGCTTGCGCGGCGCCTTGTGACCGGCGTCGACGTGTGGCTGAATACACCGGAATACCCGCTTGAAGCCAGCGGCACATCGGGACAGAAGGCCGCCATAAACGGGATCGTCAATTTGAGTATTCTCGATGGGTGGTGGGGCGAAGGCTATGCCGGCGACAACGGCTGGGGTATCTGTCCGCACAAGGGGCTGATCGACAACGCCCAGCGCACGCGCGAGGAAAGCGCGGAACTGATGGACATCCTTGAACAACAGGTCCTACCCCTCTATTTCGATACCGCCGAGCACGGCTATTCACGTTCCTGGATCGCGATATCGAAGACCGCCATGCGTCGGGCCATGCCGGTCTTCAACGCCGAACGGATGGTCCTCGAATATGCGCGCGACTACTACCGCAAGGCGGCCGAACACGCTCGCCTTCTGACGCGAGAGAAAGCCGTTGGCGGCCAAACGCTTGCGCGCTGGAAGCGAGCCGTGGCGACAGCCTGGCCCGGGGTGCGACTCGAGCGCGGCAACGACGCGCCGGAATCACTCAAGGTTGGCGAATCCTTACATCTTACGATTCTCGTACACGCCAATGGCCTGCACCAAGAGGATCTCGCCGTCGAGTGCCTGTTCGAATCCCAGGATGACATCGGCGAGCATATTGTGCGTGCGCAGGTGCAGCTAGCGCCGACGGGTGTAGACAGCGAAGGGCGTCTCACCTTCCGCCTCGACCACAAGCCCGAGACATCGGGCTTCCAGACGCTGCGGGTGCGGGCCTACCCTTACCATGCCCTACTCGCTCACCGCTTCGAGATGGGCTGCATGGTCTGGCTCTAGGGGGGGCGGTAGGCCCATCATCCTCAGGCGCGGCGGGGCGACGTCGCGTAGAGCCTGATATTTGCACTGAGCCGACGGGCGCCAAAAATACCCATGGATTTCTTGGTAAAGAACCGCCATAAGGATTCCCGTGGGATCGTCATGGATGGGCGCAGCCTTGTTTGGACAAACCGGCAACCCGCCTCAAGATCTCCTTCGTTGCAGTAACCGTACGCGGCGGCTAAGCTCCCTCGCAGGCCCTTGCGTTGCACAAGGATCACTCATGGGACGTTCTACGTCACGTTACGGCATCAGTCCGGCTCTACGCGCCCTGTTTCTTTTCGCGGGCAGCGTCCTATGGGTCGGCATCACGCTTAGGAGCTGTGAAATAATAACTTGAGCAGTTATCCCGGACATCGTTGGGGCGTGATGGTGTAATTCCACTCGCCATGAAACTCATGGGGTTTGAGACTGAGGGTCTCCAGTTCCTTCTTGGACACCTTGACCCCGCACTTGTATGTTCGCCGATCCAAACGAGCTTTGACGACCAGTCCGGTCTTGGTCGACGTTCCGGCGATGAGATTCACGATGGTACGGTAGTCGGTCAGGGGCCGGCCTCGCCAGTTCGCGGTTATGAACGAAAAGAGGCGATGCTCAATCTTGTTCCACTTACTGGTGCCCGGCGGAAAGTGACATACCGTGATCGTCAACTTCTCCTCGGTCGCAAATCGTTGTAGCTCTCGCTTCCACAGATGGCAGCGGTAGCCGTTGCTTCCGCCGCTGTCGGCGCAGATCAGAAGATGGCGGGCCTTCGGGTAGCGGGGCTTGCCCATGTACCGCCACCACTCGCGAATGCTCTGCACGGCGAACTCGGCGGTGTCACCGCTCATCCCGACGTTGACCCAGCCTTTGTTCTCACCGATATCGTAGATCCCATAGGGCACCGCCTTGGGCACTTCCGGGTCCGGGAAATCATGCGTCAGCACCTCGATCGGGTCGCCCTTCGGGCGCCACTCCCGGCCGGCATTTTTATAGGACCCCACGAGTTCCTTCTTTTTCGTGTCCACCGAGATCACGGGTCGGCGAGCGCGCAGTGCGGCCACCGCCTGATCGTTGATATAGCGAAACTGGGCGTCCCGGTCTGGATGATCCACCTTGCCTTCCGAACGTTTGAAATGACCCTGAAGCGTATAGTTGAGCTTCTTCAGGAGATTCGCAACCGTGCGGTAGCTGACGTTCGCCCCGTCCTTCTTCAGCGCCCCCTCAAGCTTACGCACGCTCAAGGTCGTCCAGCGCAGCGCCGACTGCGGATCCCCGCGTACCGTCGGCTCAATCAGCGCCTCAAGCCTAGCGAGCAATTCGGGCTGATGGTCAGTCAGCCGTTTGCGACCGCCCCCGGGCCGACGCACGCGTTCCCGCTCCCCTGGCCGTGGGCGTCCGCGCCTCTGCAACTCCCGCAATCCGCTCGCGATCGTGTTGCGCGCCATTCCGGTCGCGCGCGCCACCTGCGACACCCCGCCCCAGCCTATCGCGCGCGCCTCGGCTGCCGCCCACATACGTCGAGCGCGCTCGCTCATCATGCGAGACAGCCCCTGGTATTTCCGCCGGATGTCCGTAACAGTCGCCACGGACTTGGATTATGTGTGCTCTCCACAACATGCGCAAGTTATTTATTCACAGGCCCTTACCGGGTTCCGCGTCGTCAGTTGGGTACTCTATGTGCCCGCCGTATTCTTTTCCTTCGCGGCGATCACCGGTATTTGTCCGGGGCTCATCCTGGCGCGCCTGATGTTTCCGGAAAAGACCTTGCCGCGGGATTCCTCTGGCCTACCAAAGGGTTGAGCCGCCAATGGACCCAAGGAGGAGGAGCTGCGGCGCTGGTCGGTCGGCGGAATACTTCACGACCCCTTTCGTGAATTCTGGCGCCCGCCGCGATCCCTTTAATCCAGAACACGCCCATACAAAAAAGCGAGTCGCGCTAGACGCGTGACGACAGAATCCGGAACGTCGCCCCACTGAAACCGAAACCCCCAATTGCCGCACGACAGTCCCGGCGTATTCATACGCGCGCCGCTTCCGAGGCCCAACACATCCTGCCACGGCACGACCGCGAGATAGGCGACGGAGGCGATCACAGCGCGTATGGCCGCCCATGCTGGCGCCTCATCAATCTCCGGAAGATAGGCGCGCACGATCTCCCGCTGGGCCTCCGACAAAGCGGCGCTCCACCCCGCGCTCGTATCATTGTCATGGGTCCCGGTGTAGGCCACGCAATTGGGGATGTAATTGTGGGGTAAGTGGGGATTTGTCGGATCGCCATCGAAGGCGAACTGCAGGACGCGCATGCCTGGGAGACCGTGGCGGTCGCGCAGACTATAGACGTCATCCGTGATAAGGCCAAGATCTTCCGCGATCAGAGGCAGCTCCCCGAAGTCGTTCGAAAGCGCTGTGAGCAAGGCGTCGCCGGGGACCGACATCCATTCACCGCTCGCGGCGGTAGGGGCATGCGCCGGGATCGCCCAAGACGCAGAAAATCCTCGGAAGTGATCGATTCTTATCAAATCGAAGAGTTGGCGCTGGGTACGCACCCGCTCGCGCCACCAGGAAAAGCCGTCGGCCGCCATGTGCGCCCACCGATAATGAGGATTACCCCACCGCTGACCATCCACCGAGAAGTAGTCGGGCGGCACACCGGTCACAATCTCCGGGCGCCCGAGCGCATCCAGCACAAAGAGCTCGCGGTGCGCCCAGACGTCGGCACTGTCCTCAGCGACGAATATGGGCACGTCTCCAAAAAAACGCAGGCCACGCATGCGCCCGTAGTCCCTGAGCGCGTGCCACTGGCGGAAGAATACGAACTGCTCGAAAGCCACCGCCTCGCAGAGATCCGAGCCCTTGATGGCCGCGATGGCATGCAAATCGCGATCCTTGAGGGCGGCTGGCCACTCCCACCACGGCGCCCCACTCCGCTCAGCCTTGATACATTCGTAGGCGCAGTAATCGGACAACCATGTCTTGTGGTCCTGCTTGAAATCATCGAACGCGGCCAAGGTCGCAGCCTCTCCGCGCTGCTCTAGACGCAGACGCGCACCCCAGAGTGCCATGCGTCGAGCAGATGCGTCCCACGCGCCGGCGGACACCTCGGACGCCGCAATCCAGCCCTGCTCCACAAGATCCTGAAGATTGATGAGATCGGGGTCGCCGGCATGCGCCGAAGGGCTGTTATAGGGGGAGCCCCCGCCAGGGGGGCCAAGCGGCAATACCTGCCACACCGTCGCCCCGGCCGCGCGTAGAAGGTCCACGAAGCGCCGCGCCTCAGCGCCTAGCGTCCCCTTGGGGCCATCTCCGGGCAAGGAACTTGGGTGCAGCAAGACGCCCAGACGCCGGCGATCCAGAACGGGGGCGCTACGCGACACCCTATCTGTCATACAGCTCCTGAACTGCGCATGGCCCCGCCGCGCTCACAGCGGTCGCCGCCATGCTGGACGAAGGCCTCCGCGACCATGGGTGGTGGCGGTTCGCCGAGGATACGATAAAGGTCGTTGATGTGGCAGCGATAGAGACGCTCAAAATCTCGAACCGATTCGCGGGGGTTGTAGTCACCGAACCACCAGCACCAATCAGACCCCTCGCACACGGCCAGAGCATCTGTGGCGCGTTCGACGTCCTCCACCGATAGGCACCCCAGACCCACAACCCGGTCGTAGTCCTTTTTCGCCTGCACGAGTATCTCCCAACCACGGTTCTTGTCGGGACTGCCTATCCATGTCGCGAAGGTCCCATTGACCCAGCTGCCCGCTATGAGCGGTGGCAGCGCAGTGTAGGCCGGCTCTTCCTTCAAGTAGTCTGAAAAGGTCGTAAGCTGGATCAAGGGATGGTTCGCAAGCCTCTCATAGAGTGCCCGCAAAAAGTAATAGGCGTTTTCTGGGTAATATTCCCAGGCGTTTTCGCCATCCATGATGATAGACACAATCGGCGCATTATTAGCCTCGACTGCACGGGCAATAGTCTCGAGATGAGAGATCAAGTTGCCGACCGCATCATCGGCGTGCCAATCGGCGTAGGAAAATCCGATGAGGTCCGAGAGCCCGTCGTCCCGAAAGAAACACCGTATGGCCCGGCCCGGCGCGCCATAAGCACAGTATCGATCCCCATTGCCCGCATCCATCGCGCTCGCCTGCAGACTATGGCGCAGGACGCGCTCGCCGGACGCCGTCCACTTCACGCCCGCATCATCCAGGAGCGCGAGCGTCTGGGCGCTGATACCTCCCTCGGCCGGCCAACAGCCAGACGGGGCGTACCCAAAATGTCGGGTAAACGCCTCGCGGCCCGCCTTGATCTGCCAACGTGCCCGCTCTTCGCCTCCGGGATAATGCGCGACCGCCGGAAGCTTCACATCCGGCTGCGCCTCGCGGGCCACCGCAAAGTCCAGCAATAGTGGCACCATGGGATGCGCATACGGGGTAAACGACAACTCGATCTGCCCGCTTTCCGCGAGCTTGCGGAAGCGGGGCACAATACTTGCGAGCACCTCCGCGATCACGGTGAGCAATGTCTGGACCGCATCCTCGTCGAAGTCTCGGGCCTTATCCATGAGCTGCCCTACGCGCGCGTCACCACGACGCACCGTCTCTCCGAGCCAGCTTAGGTGGTACCACACGACGAGATCCCGCAAATAGCGATCCTCGAGATACCCGGACAGCTCCGGATCCGCGATCACGGGCTCGGCGAGCGCGGTCAATCTCTTGAAGGCCGGGAATCTCTCGATTACGCGGGCCTTGTTGGCCCTGAGGCAGGCCTCTATGAGCGCCGCCCGCGCAGGCCCCGGCGGCGGCCAATGACCAGCCAGCGCCGCAAGCAGCGGGTCTCGCAGGGGCGCGCGATCTTGAAGATAGGTCTGGAGCTGTATGACATAGTCAGCGAGCTGCTCGAGCAGAACGGGTGAGAAATTGACGACCGCGCGGGCGCCCGGGATAGCTTCGATGTGCGCCGCCATGTCAACGTAGTCTTTGATGGCATGCAAATAGGTCCATGGCTGCTGGTACTGGCCATCAGACAGGCGCCGATACTGCGGCTGATGCATATGCCAGCACAGGACCAGGTTCAGGCCACCTTTATCGCGCATGATGCAGATCCTGACCCAACATCTCCGGTGTTACCACCACTACGCCCGCGGGGGTGACATGATAGCGACGCGCATCTTCTTCGTGATCCCATCCGACTGTGGTGCCCTCGGGTATACGACATCCCTTGTCGATAATCGCCTTGCGGATACGGCTGTGCCGGCCTATATCGACATCGCCCATGACAACGGAATCCACGACCTCGGCATAGGAGTGCGCGCGTACGGCGGAAAAGAGCAGGGAATGGCGCACCACCGCGCCCGATATGACGCAGCCGCCCGACACCATGGAGTCCACCGCCATACCTCGGCGCCCATCGTCATCAAAAATGAACTTCGCCGGCGGGTGCTGCTCTTGATACGTCCAGATCGGCCATGACGTGTCGTAGAGGTTGAGCTCCGGAGTCACGCCGACCAGTTCCATATTGGCCTCCCAATAGGCATCCAAGGTCCCGACGTCGCGCCAATAGGCCGAATGGCCGCCGCTGTCGTTCGCAAAGGCATAGGCCATGACCCGATAGCGCGGCAAGGCCTCAGGTATGACATTGTGACCAAAATCGTGCTGCGATTTCGTGGTATCGGCATCCTTGATCAGTTGCTCATAAAGGAAGCGGGCGCTGAACACATAAATGCCCATAGAACCGAGCGCCATATTGCCGCCAGGCACGGTTGGCGTCGGATTCTTGGGCTTCTCGTCAAACCGCACGATACGGCCATCGTCGTCGGTCGCCATAACCCCGAAGTCGCTCGCGCGTTCGAGCGGCACATGGACGCATCCTACGGTCAGGTCCGCGCCCTTGCGTACGTGATAGGCGATCATGGGTCCGTAGTCCATTTTGTAGACGTGGTCACCGGCCAGGATCAGGACATATTCGGGATTGTGATTGCGCACGATATCGAGGTTTTGATAAACGGCATCGGCCGTGCCTGCATACCAGGAAGATTCGATCCGCTGCTGGGCCGGCAAGAGTTCCACGAATTCCCCAAAATCGCCGCGCAAGCTCCCCCACCCCTTCTGGATATGATGGATTAGAGAGTGCGCCTTGTACTGCGTAAGAACTCCGATGCGGCGGATGCCGGAGTTCACGCAGTTCGACAAGGGGAAGTCGATCACCCGAAACTTGCCACCGAACGGCACGGCCGGTTTCGCGCGCCACATCGTCAAATGCTTGAGCCGCGAGCCACGACCTCCGGCAAGAATGAGCGCAAGGGTGTTGCGGGTGAGGTGGCTTACAAATCTGGGTGCTTGGTCCATAGGACAGCGGTTCCTCGTTCTCATGAAATGGAAAGGATGCCGCCCCCGCCGAGGCCGGCCCCAAGGCTCATGCGTAAGTCGCAGCGAAAGCCCTCGCGAATCGCGCCGGTTAACCGCCGCGCATCGCCAAATAGCGCTCGATCAAAGCGGTAGTCGAGCTGTCGTGGACCGCCTCGGGAGCAGCCCCCTGCATCTCCGCCACGATCCGTCGCGCCAACACCTTGCCCAGCTCCACGCCCCACTGATCGAAGGAATCAATACCCCAGATGACGCCTTGGGTAAAGACGACATGTTCATAGAGGGCAACGAGCGCACCCAGCGTACGCGGTGTCAGGCTCTCGGCGAGTATGATGTTGGTGGGGCGATTGCCTTCACAGACCCGGTAAGGGATCTGGTCGGAAGGGGCACCCTCCTCCGCAAGCTTGGCGACCGAGCGCCCGAAGGCGAGCGCCTCCGCCTGCGCCAGAAGGTTTGCCATCAAAAGGTCCTGGTGGCCAGACAGGCTCGCGCGCGAACGGCAAAATCCGATCAGGTCGCACGGCACAACCTTGGTTCCCTGATGCAAAAGTTGGTAGAAGGAGTGCTGCGCGTCGACCCCCGGTTCGCCCCAGATTATGGCCCCTGTCTGATAGGTGACCGGTCGCCCGGCCAGATCGACATGCTTGCCGTTACTTTCCATCTGAAGTTGTTCAAGATAGGCCGGGAGCCGTGAAAGCCCGTGCGCATACGGCAGAATCGCCTGGGTCTCCATTCCGAAAAAGTTGTTGTACCAGACCCCTAAAGAACCTATCAGTACCGGCAGGTTCTGCTCGAGCGCCGCGGTCTGGAAGTGCTCGTCCATATCCCGAAATCCCGCCAGCATCTCCCGGAAACGCGCCGGCCCCACCGAGATCATCACAGACAAGCCGACCGCTGATCCCAGCGAATACCGCCCCCCCACCCAATCCCAGAAGACAAACATATGACCGGGATCGATACCGAAACGCGCAACCTCAGTGGTATTGGTCGAAACCGCCACGAAGTGCGCGGCGACGGCGGCGTCGCTTCCGAGTCCCGCTATACACCATTGGCGCGCTGTGCGCGCATTAACCATGGTCTCCTGTGTCGTGAAGGTCTTCGAGCAGACAATGAAAAGCGTCTCCGCCGGATCCAGATCCGCGGTCGCTGCGCGAAATGCCTCGCCGTCGATATTGGCCACGAAACGCACCGCGATATTCGGATCGGCAAAGGGTCGCAGCGCCTGACAGGCCATCTCGGGGCCGAGGTAGGATCCACCGATCCCTATGTTGATCACGGTGCGGATGCGCTTGCCGGTATAGCCCGTCCACGAACCATCGCGGACCTTGTCGGCGAAAACCGCCATTTTCTCAAGGACCGCATGAACGTCGGGCACCACATCGTGCCCATCGACCAGGATCTCGACGCCTAGGGGGCTCCGCAGAGCGACATGCAGTACCGGGCGATCCTCGGTCACATTGATGCGCGCGCCCCGGAACATCGCATCGCGACGGCCCTCGAGCCCGCGTGCCCGCGCGAGTTCCATGAGCAACCGCATCGTTTCTCGGGTCACGCGATTCTTGGAATAATCGAGATGAAGGCCGCCACCCTCTGCCGTGAGCGCCTTTCCCCGATCTGGGTCGGCGTCGAAAAGGGCGCGCAGCGTGAGGCCTTCCACGCTCCGGAAATGGCCGGCGAGCGCCCGCCACTCAGCACTATCGGTCAGCGCAACACCACTGCGCTTCGCGCCCGTCGCACCCTCGTCGCGCGACGTATCGAATCGATTGTCCAAGACGGCTGCCTCCTAGCCTGATCTGTCGCTTTCGGTCGTCCAATTGACCCCTGTTCCTGGAACGCCGCCGCGTGCTGCACGGCAGCGCTTTAGTTGAGACCCTAACGCGACATGGCGGTTTAAGCAAGCCCCACGACGATCGCACAATCGTCACAAATCGAACCTGTCCCCCGAGCGTCCCTTAGGGCTTTTCGACGTGCCCACCAAACTGATATCGCATGGCCGCAAGAACACGGTCGGCGAAATCGGCGTGCCCACGCGAGCCAAAGCGCGCATAGAGCGCCGCGGATATGACCGGCACCGGTACTCCCTCCTCGACCGCCGCCTGGACAGTCCAGCGTCCTTCCCCGGAATCCGCCACCTGGCCCGCGAAACCCTTGAGGTCGGGGTTCCCTTGCAGGGCGGCCGCGGTGAGATCGAGCAGCCACGAGCTTATCACGCTACCGCGCCGCCAGAGCTCCGCGACCTCGGCGACATCGAAGTTATATTGAAAATGTTCCGGGTTGCGCAGGGGGGCGGTCTCGGCGTCCTTGTCATGGGAGGATACGCCGACATTCGCCCGCTTGAGGATATTGAATCCCTCAGCGTAGGCGGCCATCACGCCGTATTCGATCCCGTTATGGATCATCTTCACGAAATGGCCCGCGCCATGCGAACCACAGTACAGATAACCCAACTCGGCCGATCCGGAGCCTGCGGGCCGCCCAGCCGTGGGCGACACGGCCGCGGCCCCCGGAGCCAGGGCTCGAAACACGGGGTCGAGCGACGCCACGACATGCGCCTCGCCGCCAATCATGAGGCAATACCCCCGCTCGAGGCCCCACACGCCACCACTCGTACCGACGTCGAGATAATGGAGGTCCCGCTCGGCAAGCGCCCGCCCCCGGCGGATATCGTCCTGGTAAAAGGAATTGCCCCCGTCGACTATGATATCGCCCGGAGCCAGCAGCGGCGCAAGCTCAGCGAGCAGCGTATCGACTGAGGCCGCCGGGACCATGCACCAGACGACGCGTGGCGCCGGAAGCTGGGCTACGAGATCGGCCAGTGTGTTGGCGCCGAGCCCGCCCTGGGCCTTGAAGCCGTCCACCGTCGCGTGACTGCGGGCATAGCCCGCCACCTCGTGGCCCGCTCGTATAAGGCGCTGAGCCATATTCGCGCCCATGCGTCCCAAACCACACATTCCTATGCGCATGCTGTCCCCTTTTGTCATGGTGGGCCATACCCGACACCCATCCCCTTGGCACACTAGCGGCTCGCCCGAAGTTTTTCCAGGGCCGCAGCGCACTGAAGACGGCCGATGCTGTACCATGGAGATGCACACCCCGGATCAGAACCGCTGCAAGAGGGGGGACCCTAGCCGTGCGAGAAAGCGACGTCTTATTGATCGGTGACATCGGGGGGACCAAGACCGACCTCCTTGTCATATCGGAAGCAGCAGGCTTGGCCCAACCGCTCGCGCGCGCCCGACTAAAGAGCGCCGAATATCCGAATCTTCAGACCCTGCTCGGCGAGTTCCTAACGACCGCGGGCCTGTCCGTGCGACATGCTTGCCTAGACGTCGCAGGCCCGGTCATAAACGGCCACGCCCAGCTTACCAACCTCCCATGGGAAGTCGATGGGAACACCCTCTGCGCCGAACTTGCCTTCACATCAGTCGATATCTTGAACGATCTCGCCGCTGTCGCCCACGCCATCCCGACCCTCCAGGCCACTGACCTGAAGACCCTGAACGCCGGCGGGGAAATCCCGGGCGCGACCAAGGCCATCATAGCCCCGGGCACGGGCCTGGGCGAGGCCTTTCTCGTGTGGGATGGTGCCCGTTATCTGCCACAACCCTCGGAGGGCGGCCATGCGGACTTTGCCGCACCCACGCCTGAGCTTGCGGGTCTCGCCCCCTACTTGCGAGGCCGTTACGATCATGTGAGCTACGAGATGGTCTGCTCGGGCGTCGGCATCCCGCATCTCTACGATTTTTTTCGTGATCAGGACGGGGTGCAGGAATCGCCGGAATTCGCCGCGCGCCTCGCTGCAAGCCTGGACCGCACACCCCTCATCCTCGAGGCGGCTCTGCGTCCCGACACACCCAACCCGCTCTGCAACGCAGCGGTCGATGCCTTCCTGACTATCCTGGCCGCCGAAGCCGGCAACCTCGCCCTCAAGGTCTTTGCGCTGGGCGGCGTCTATATCGCCGGCGGCATCCCGCCGCGGCTTCTGCCTCTCATAGACCGCGCGCGCTTTGCACAAACCTTTTGCGCCAAAGGGCGCTTCGCCAAACTGCTTACACAGATCCCGGTGCATATGGTGGTCAATCCTGACGCCACCCTCATGGGCACGGCCGCCTACGGCTGGGCCCGCATGCATCGCCCGCCCGCGCCCTCTTCACCCTCCTGACCGGGTGCGATGGCCGAGCGGCCGGCTGCGGATGCCTTAATGGGCCCGTAAGCAACCGCCCTGTGGTCCGGCCCGCGCCATGGGCGGCCTACCGCGGTCGCCGCGCGGCGGCGCAGCTCACGACACCCTCCCCATCCGCGGGACGTAAAACTTATGCGGTCACCGCGATCACGTGAGGAAACCCGCACCGGGACGGTCAGCCCTATTCCTCCTTCAGTGCAAGTATTTTTCGAAGAACGCCAACGTCCGGTCCCAGGCGAGCGCCGCCGCCTTCGGGGCGTAGCCAAGCAGGGGCAGCTTCATGGAATCCGCCTCCTCGTTGGCGAAGGCGTGCTTGGCCTCGTACCGATAGAACTCGTAACCTACGCGCGCCCCCTTGAGCTTGGCCTCCAGGGCATCTACGCCGCCGATCGCAAAAAATTGGTCCTGTGTCCCGAAGTGACCCAGCAACGGCGCCTTAATCTTGCCGGGATCAACGTATTCGAGTGGGGGGTAGCCATACCATGTGACATTGGCATCGCTTTCCGGCACCAACATCGCGGTAAGCACCGTAAGCGCTCCGCCCATACAGTAGCCGGACACGCCCACATGAGCGCTCCCGCTTGCCCTTAAGTACTGCACCGCCCCGCGGATGTCCTGGCTCGCGGCATCGACGAAATTCAGGTCATTCATCAGATGCTCAGCCTCTTTGGCCTCCATGGTCACCTGCCCACGAAAGAGATCGGGCACCAAGACCCGATAGCCCACCGCCACGAAGCGTTCAGCAACACGCTTGATCTGATCGTTGAGCCCCCACCATTCCTGAATCACCACGATCCCAGGCGCCTTAGCCGCTCCCACCAAATAGCCCTCGCAGCTGCCGCCATCCGGCCGTTTGAAACTGATCATTTCACCCATATCGACCTCTACCTCTCCAGCTTACAAAACAATCTGCTAATTACGCCTCGCCACCTACCCATGATAGCCGCACCCCCTGGTCGTCGGTAGGCCATTTCCGTCATGGCGCGCCGCATCGCGAAGACATCGGTGTCATTGTCGCGCATCCGCGTCGCGTCACGCCGGCCCCCCATTGTCTCTTTGCTTGCAAGCGTAAGTTGCCTGAACACTTCATATCATCGTTGGACGTGCCGCAACGGACTTAGGCCGCGTGAATGCGCGCCCTGGACTTACGCGGGCCGCCCCGCGTCGCGGATCAGACCTTCATAGAGTGTACGGTAGCGCTCGGCGCTCGCCGCCCACGAGAAGTCCTTGCGCATGCCACTTACCATGATGCGCCGCCAACAGGTAGGGGTGCGATAGGCGCCGAGCGCCCGCTCGATCGCCGCCCACAAGGCCGTGCCCATCGGCTCATCGAACAAAAACCCACTGCCCTCGCAGCCTTCCGGGTCTACGCCATCGATCGTATCAGCGAGCCCCCCTGTGGCACGCGCCACGGGCGGCGTGCCGTAACGCTGGCTGTACATTTGATTCAGGCCGCAGGGCTCGAAACGCGATGGCATAAGAAAGATATCCGCGCCGGCCTCGATTTCGTGGGCGAGCGCCTCGTCGAATCCGATACGCACCGACACAGCCCCACGATGACGATGGGTGAGCCCGCGCAGGACATCCTCGAGGCTCCGTTCGCCAGTACCGAGGACTACGAGTTGACCACCGGCCCGCACGAGACGATCGGCGACCTCTGCTATGAGATCGACTCCCTTCTGCCACGTCAGGCGTCCGACCATGGCAAAGAGCGGTCGCGCCGGGTCGAGGGCGAGATCGAAGCGGCGCTGCAAGCTCGCCTTGTTCACGGCCTTTTCCGCAAGGTGGTCGCGATCATAGCGCGCAGCGATCAAGGGATCCGTGGCGGGGTCCCAGACTCTGTCATCGATACCGTTGACGATTCCGGTCAAATCGGCACGCCGACGCGTAAGAAGGCCATGCAGGCCACAGCCCCAGGCCTCTCCCTGGATCTCCTGCGCATAGGTGGGACTGACCGTCGTTAGCATGTCCGCATAATGGAGGCCCGCTTTCAGGAAAGAGAGGCGGCCGTAGAATTCGGCGCCTTCCACGGCAAAAACTTCAGGCGGAAGCCGCAGAGCCTCCATGGTCTGCGCTGGAAATACCCCCTGAAAAGCCAGATTGTGGATAGTCATGATCGAAGGGGCGGGCTTCGGCAGACTCGTCTTCAGCCACAAAGGCCCAAGGCCCGCCTGCCAGTCGTGACCGTGAAAGACATCCGGCCGCCACAAAAGCGGTGTCTCGTCGGAGGCCAGGATGGCTGCGGCACGCGCGAAGAGCCCAAAACGCTGAGCATTATCCGGCCAATCGCTCCCATCGGCATCCTGGTAGGGCCCGCCATCGCGCCCGAAGAGCCAGGGGGCATCGATCAGGTAAGCGATGATGCCTGAAGGGAGGCGCGCCTTGCGTACGAGTGCGCCCACGACCGTCGCCACCGGCGGCGCCTCGCCCACCTCAGGACGCAGCGACCGGTAATAGGGCAAACAGACCCGCACATCGAGGCCCGCCGTTACCAGCGCCGGGGGCAAAGCTGCCACGACATCCGCAAGCCCGCCGGTCTTCACCCAGGGCGCGCATTCCGAGGCAACGAACAAGACGCGTAAAGACCGACCATTCATGGTTTGTACGCTCGCTGCCTTTCGCCCACGGGCCATCACGCCCAACCTTTAATGGGTCGGTCCGCCGATGGCAATCCGCTGACCTGCAGCAATGGACTTTAAATAACTCACGAGATCGACCATAGTCGAACTCCCATAGGCCGGTGCGCGACCCACGATCCCGTCTCTCACGCAGTGCCGAATCTGGGCTTCCAGGGTCATGACGCGATGTGACTTCACGTTGTAGCGCGGGAACACGGCAGCGGCGTTACGCAGGCTCGCGATTCGGCGTCCATCGGGGAGACGTCCGCGGACCAGCCCCCCATGGATATGGCAGGCTGCGCATGTCATGAAGCGGGGTCCGCCATGCGGCGCCCCGTCCAGGGCCGCAAATGCGCTCGCGGCATCCGGAACGGGCTTTACGTGGCTACCGAAGCTGTCGTCATTGAAGATATGCGCGCCACGCGCCACGGCCTGTTGCAAAGCGGGCGGTAAAGGCGCGGCCACCGCGGGCCCGGCGATGACCAGAGCCGCCATTGCCAAAACCTTGCATCCGCAGCGTGCCATCCTTTGACCCCCCATAACCCGTCTCCCCATGTAAAGACCGTGATCAAAGTATCCGCCAAAAACCCGCTGCCCGTCCGGCTATGCGGGCTGCGACCGGGGCTTTCAAGACCGGGTCACTATACTATCGTTCGCGGAGAGCGGCAAAAGCACCACAGTCGCAGGCTTGCGGGCGAGTCGGAGATGAAGCCGTGAGGTATCGGAAAAGGGTCAATCCCAGGGCAGCCGCCAAGGCGGCCGCCCTGGAGATGGGGACTTAGTTGCGGCGTCCCCCCTGAAGGGCCCCCAGGATCTGGAGCAAGGCCATAAAGATATTCAAGACGTCGAGGTAGAGGCTCACGGCGATGATCACGGGGCGCGTCTCGCCACCGTTGATCATGCGGCTCGTGTCGAACAACACAAGCCCCGAGAACACGATCAAGGCCATGCCCGCCACCACAAGCTGCAGACCCGCCAGATGGAAGAACATGTTGGCGAGCGACGCCAACACCACGATCACGAGCCCCGTCATCAAAAAACCGCCCATGTAACTGAAGTTGCGGCGTGATATCAGCGCGTAGATCGAGAGGCTCCCGAATATGACGGCCGTGCCGAGCAAGGCCTCGGCCACGATGTTCGGACCCGCCGGCAGCCGTAGGTACATGGCGATCGCGGGGCCTAATGAGTAGCCCATGAGCCCGGTGAACGCGAAGATCAGCGGGACGGCCATCGGGCTTCCGCGGCCCCCCGTCCATTCGACCGCAAACAAACTCACGAAGGCTGCGATCATGACCATGATCGGATGCTGATAGGCAAACAGCGAATGCATGCCAAACGTCGCCGTGAACGTGCTGAATAGCAAGGTCGCGGCGAGCAACAAATAAGTCTTGTGGATGACCGTCGTGGCGGCGTAACCGCTTTGAGCGCCCGTGGGCGGGACATCCGCATACCAATTAGAACGAGCCATTCTGGCCCTCCTTACCGTGATGACGGTGCAAACCGATGATACCAACCTTCCGTACGATAACACATTCCCGCAAGCAGGTTCAGGCGGACTCCTCCAGCGCGTGCAGGACCACGGCGACCAGGATGCCGACAAGCCCGACCCAAAAGAATACCCATACCAGCGCCAGCAGGATATGCATGATGAACAACACAGCCCAAATCACGAGCAGGCTCAAGCCCACACCCATGAGAGTCCGCTTGATATCCTTCACCATCGCACCCCCGACCTCTCCAGTTGGGCCCTTATATGGGGTCGCATCGCGCCCAGGTCAAGGCCGCGCGCAAAGAGGCCCGCCGTGGTGCGTTTTTTTGGCCGTCACACAAGCTTGGTGCAGGGCGGATCCCCGGAATGCCCCATTTCTGCGCCTAAGGTGCCTGGCATGATGGTTGCTCATGGGTCGACTGGACGCGATCGCCGTCCCGGCGGCCGTACTTATCGAACCTCGCGAGGTGTAGGGGATGAACAATACGGTTTCAGTGAAACCCCGGCTGGTGGTGATCGGCAATGGCATGGCCGGTATGCGCACCATCGAGGAACTCCTGAAAATGGCCCCCGACCATTATGACATCACCGTGTTCGGGGACGAGCCCCACCCCAACTACAATCGCATCCTGCTGTCCCCGGTGCTCGCCGGCGAGATGACCTTCGAGGACACCATCCTGAACGGCCGGGCATGGTATGAGCAACACGGCATCTCCTTGCATACGACCGCCCCTGTCACGACCATCGATCGGGTCCGCCGTCAGGTAATCGCGGCGAACGGCACCGTCGCCCCCTACGACCGGCTGCTCCTCGCCATGGGCTCGCACCCCTTCGTCCCCGACATCGAAGGGGCGCGACTACCCGGCGTCATGAGCTATCGCACGATCGAGGATGTCAACATCATGCGGGCCCTGCCAGCAGGCGCCCGGGCCGTCATCATAGGCGGTGGTCTCTTGGGCCTCGAGGCGGCCTACGGCCTCCTCTCCCAAGGGGTGCAGGTGACCGTCGTCCATCGCCATCCCTGGCTGCTCGAGCGCCAGATGGACCGGGTCGGGGGCGACCTCCTGGCGCGAAGCCTCATCGAGCGCGGATTGTGCTTTTGTCTATCGTCGGAGACTGAGGCGATACTCGGCGGCGAGCGCGTCGAGGCCATACGCCTGAAAGACGGGCGCCTCCTCGAAGCCGATCTCGTGGTTTTCGCGGTCGGCATCAGGCCGCGCACGGCCCTGGCCCGCGAGGCCGGGCTCCATTGCGATCGCGGCATCATCGTCGACGACACGCTCCAGACCTATGACCCGCGCATCTACGCAGCGGGGGAATGCGTCCAGCATCGCGGCGCGACCTATGGACTCGTGGCGCCACTTTTCGAGCAAGCCAAGGTGGCGGCCAATCACCTAGCATGCTACGGAAGGCTGCGCTACACGGGTTCGATCACGAGCACCAAACTCAAGGTCACCGGGATCGACCTATTCTCGGCGGGGGATTTCGCGGGCGGCACGGGCTGCGAAGAGGTCTCCCTCCTCGACCCCGCGGCCGGTGTCTACAAGAAAGCGGTAATCCGCGACCACAAACTCGCGGGTATGCTCCTGTACGGCGACACTTCGCTCGGCCCCTGGCTCTTTCAGCTGCTGCGCAATGGTAACGACATCACCGACCTGCGCGACCACCTTTTATTCGGCGAACCCGCCGGCGATGCGCGTCACGGCGGCGAACGCGCTATCGCACAAATGCCGGATACGGCGGAAGTGTGCGGCTGTAACGGCGTAAGCAAAGGGACGATCGTGCACGCGATCCGAGCCCAGGGACTCTTCACCGTAGACGACGTTCGTCGCTGCACCAAGGCGAGTGGCTCCTGCGGCTCGTGTAGCGGACTCGTGGAACAGATACTCTCCAGCGTCCTCGGGGGGCTTTATGAAACGCCGCCGCAAAAACGGGCCCTGTGCACCTGCACCGATCTCACTCATGACGAGGTCCGCGACGCCATCGTCACACGCAAGCTCTTGTCGGCGCGCGAGGTCTTCCGAGTTCTTGAGTGGAAGGCCCAGGGTGGATGCCCCACTTGCCGGCCAGCTGTAAATTACTACGTGCGCGCCGCCTGGCCCATAGAGGCCTCGGACGATCCCCAGGCGCGCTTCGTCAACGAACGGGTGCATGCCAACATCCAGAAGGATGGCACCTACTCGGTCATACCGCGCATGTACGGCGGCGTGACCACACCCGCCGAGCTCAAGCGCATCGCGGAAGTGGCCGAACGCTATGACGTCCCCATGGTCAAGCTCACTGGCGGACAGCGTATCGACCTGCTCGGAGTCAATAAAAGCGACCTCCCGGCGATTTGGGCCGACCTCGGGATGCCATCCGGGCACGCCTACGGCAAGGCCTTGCGGACCTGCAAGTCGTGCGTGGGCACCGAATTCTGCCGCTTTGGGACGCAAGACAGCACACATCTGGCCATCACCCTCGAAAAGCGCCTGGAGCGTATGTGGTCGCCGCACAAGGTGAAACTCGCGGCCTCGGGCTGCCCGCGCAATTGCGCCGAAAGCACGATTAAAGACTTCGGCGTCATAGGCGTGGACTCCGGCTGGGAGATCTATGTCGGCGGAAATGGGGGAATGAAGTTGCGCGGCGGCGACCTGCTGGCCAAAGTCAAAACTGAGGACGAGGTCGTCGAGATCGCCGAAGCATTCATGCAACTCTACCGAAAAGAAGCCTACTATCTCGAGCGCACCGCGCCATGGATCGAGCGGGTCGGCCTGGATCATGTGAAGGACCGGATCATCGCCAAACCCGAGACCCGCAAGCAACTCGCCGAGGAACTGAGGACCGCGATCAGCCAGGAGCGCGACCCGTGGGCCGCGGCCCTGGCAGGCACCATCACCATCCATGCCGAACCCCTGCGTGCGACAGAGGCCCTCCCATGAGGACAGCGACGGATGACATGATTTGGCGGGACGTCGCAGGGCTCGCCGATATACCGCCCCTCGGGGGCCGGGTCCTCGTGACCGCAACAGGCGAGATCGCCCTTCTGCGCAATGAGGACGGGGAGGTATTCGCCCTCGACAACCGCTGCCCCCACAAAGGGGGTCCACTGGCCGAGGGCACGGTGACCGGATACACCGTTCATTGCCCCTTGCACGGCTGGCGCATCGATCTCTCCTCTGGACAGGTGCGCGACCCCGACTGCGGCTTGGTCCGAACCTGGGATGTACGCATCGAGGGGGACCGTATACTCCTGCGCTTGCCGCGATGAGCCTCGACCGATCCCTGGAGATGACAACCATGATCCCGGCCCAAGACATACCGGGGATATTGAGTGTAGTGGCGCGCGGCGCGGACGGTTCCTCCGACTTGAGTCGCGAGGCTGCCCACGCCCTGTTCGCCGAATGGTTGAGTGGCCAGCTTCCTTCGGTCGCCCAAGGCGCGCTCTGGGTCGCCTTTCGGTTAAAGGGCGAGACCCTAGCGGAGCTGCTCGGTTTCGTGGCCGCCACCGAAGAGTGCCTGGCGACCATCACGGCCCCGCCGGGTCCCAAGCCCGTTGTCCTCCCCTCCTACAATGGGGCGCGACGACATGCAAACCTCCTACCCTTGCTGGCCTTGCTGCTCGCCCGCGAGGGCGTGCCCGTGCTCATTCATGGTTCCTACGGCGGCCCCGCCGAGGAAACGGCGCTCGCCTTGCCGCAACACGATCCGAGCGCGCGCACGACGACCGGCGAGATCCTCGCCCACCTGGGGTTTCCTCCGGTAGCCACGCGCCACGCCCTGCACGATCAACTCCGGCGTCACCATCTGGCCTATGTGCCTCTGGACATACTCCATCCGCGGCTCGCCTCCATTCTGTCGCTACGCCGCACGCTCGGCGTGCGCTCGAGCGCGCACACGGTGATCAAGCTTTTCAATCCATTCAAAACCCCCGTCGTGCAGTGCGCGGCCGTGACCCATCCACCCTATCTCGAGCGCATGCGCGCATTTTTCGTCGCCGCCGGATCCACGGCCCTCGTGCTACGCGGCACCGAAGGGGAGCCCGTAGCCCACGCCCGGCGCCGTCCAGCCCTGATCGGTATCAACGCCGGCTCTGAACGCGAGTGGTTCAGTGAGGATCGCGCGCCTTTAACTCACATAACCGAATTGCCGACCGACCGGGGCGCGGCCGCAACCTGTCTTTTCATCGAAGAGACGCTGACCGGCCACCGGCCCATCCCTGACCCTATTCGTGACCAAGCGGCCTGCCTGCTCGTCATGAGTGGGGCTGCGCCCAACTTGGCACAAGCGTGGGCCACGCTCGATTCGTCACCGAAACATGTCGGACGGCGATCGTGACGACCCCCGGTCCCACGACCGCCGTGTCGTGCGACCCCATGGCAGCGCACGACGCCCCGATATCCGCCCCTTAAGGCACGCTGCACATCCTGCACGGCACGTCGCGCGATGGCTTTGTCGCTTATAGAATGCTGCGATGGCGATGAGCACCCGCCCGGCCACCCTCCATGAAGACCCCGCAGACCCGGGCCACCGCGCGCACCCACTGTTCCGTCACAGGCGACCCCCTCGACTCTGGCCCCACGGAATGAAAGGGCATTTCCCGCGCTCGGGTGGCATTCTTGCCTCTGTGGGATACTAGCGTGCGACCGTCGCCCACGACTGCGCCCGTACATCGCCCCTCGTAACCCGCTCATGCCCCCCGTGTGCCATCAGCCAAGGCTGAGCGTCTATGATCGTCCCTGCGAGACCGGACCGGTCCGCCTTCCGCGATCAGCGTCGCCAAGTTCTGTCCGACGTCGATCGGGGGCTATCGAGGAGAGTCCATGGCCGCGTACAAGAACCCTATATCGCCGCCTCTTCCGGAACAGCTTTTCCACGAACTTGCAAACACGCTGGAATTCGACCGCTTCTTCTGCAATGCGGCGCGCGCCGCGGGGCTTGCGGTCAATGCAGATTACGCCGGTCTCATCCGGCGGCCCGGAAATCCGTTGCGTTACGAGTTCTTTTTCGCCCTAGACCCCGCGGGCGAACAGCCCCCCACGCCGGAGATCCTGATTGCAAACGCCGACACCGTCGGGCAGGTCCTTATCCTTGGCCAAACCCTATATGCGACTGAGAGCGCCTTTGTCACCCCCGCACCGGGCATAGACCTCGCCTCGCACCTCGTCGTACCCATGCGTGTGGCGGGGCGCGTTGAAGGTGCGCTGGTGCTCGCCTGGCGGCATCGGCCGCGGCGGCCGCCGACGCGACGCAGACTGCGCCTCGTAGAGGCCTTGGTGGCCTTCATGGGTAATGCCAGCTACCGCTCGGCCGTCGAAGCGGCGCTTACCCGCGATGCAAGGTACGATCCGCTCACGGGGCTACCCAATCGCAGCGTCCTCATGGATCGCCTCGCCCATGGCTGTCGCAGGGCCGGGCGGCACAACCACTTGCTTGTCATCGCGCTCCTCGATGTGGACAGCTTCAAAGGCATCAACGACGAACTTGGGCATGAAGCAGGCGACCATCTGCTCGCGACCGTGGCCGGGCGGCTGGCGAATTCTGTTCGCCTGGCCGATACCGTGAGCCGATACGGCGGCGACGAGTTCGTGATCCTCATGGAAGACATAACGCATCTCGAGCAAATTGAGGGCATGCTCGACCGCATGCTGTTCGCCGTCCGCCAGCCGATCCCGTTTGAAGGGCACTCTCTTGGTGTCACCATAAGCGTGGGCCTCACGATCTACCCTTTCGACGATCAGCCGCCCGATGTCTTGCTGCAGCACGCGGATCAGGCCATGTACGAGGCCAAGCGCGCCGGGGGCGACCGCTACCGCTGCTTCGAGCGCGCCAATACCGCGCGGCTCGCCCAGCGCTCGCAACTGCGCCGCGATATCGAGACGGCCATATCGCATAATCTCTGGGAACCTCGCTACCAACCCATTCTCGATCGCGCGGGTCGCCCCGCCGGGATCGAGGTCCGCCTGCGCTGGCAAAGATCCGATGGCACAACGGTATGCGAAGAGACGGCGTCTGAACTTGTCGAAGCGTCCGCGCGAACCGGCCTTCTCGAATGCCTGCTCGCGGCGACCCGACGTGATTGCCTAAGCTACGGCCGCCCACCCGCGCCCCTGCACATCAATATCCACGCCGCCGAACTGTATGACCGACGGCTGCCCACCCGGCTCTCGGATTGGCGCAACGAGATCTACGGGGCCGAAAGCGGCACCATCGTCGTGGAAGTTCCAGATGACGTACTCGCGTCCCATCCCCAGGCCGGCGCGCGGCTTGCCTTGGCCCTGGAGGAGCGCGGTCTGCGTCTCATCGTCGATCAATACCAAGCGTACAAGCGCGCGGATCTGGCCCATATCGCCGCCACGCCTCTCTATGGCGTCAAGTGCGATCCCGTCGCCGACGCGCGCGGCTCACGCCTCCTGCGTGCCCTCAGCGCAGGCATGACCGCTCTGGGGCTCGCGGTGTACGTCGACGGCATCGATACCCTTCCCGCCCGCACGGTGGTCGATGCCATCGGCTGGGACTACGGTCAGGGGCTTGCCTTCGCGCCCGAACTCGACGCCCCGGCGCTCGCGCTTTGGCTCAAGAACGGTCTCCCTGCCCTATGACATCGCGGATGATAGTGGTCCGATACCGAATAGGCAGGGAGTAGTGTCCTTCGCCCTCGATCAGATGTGGACGGGCCCTCGGGAGCAGCGCGGCGATCTCGAGCGCCATACGCGCCGGCACGATGCGATCGGCTGCACCCTGCCAGAGCGCGCACTCCGATGAGATCTCGGCCAGGGAGAAGTCCCAAGGCCGCACATACAACAGGAGATCCTGCACTGCCGCTTGCGCGCCGCGACGCATGCCTTCGTACTGTGCGGCTACCAGAACATCGAGCACGGCGGGATCGGCCAGCACCTCGCAATCCGCGGCCGAGGCAAGACGGGCGCCCAACCTCAAACGACCCCGCAAACGCAGGAAGCGCGTCACGGGCCATGCTACCAGAGGGGCCAAGACCGGTCCAAGATCGGCGAGATGCAAGGCCCCGCGCACGAGCGGAAACAGGTCGTCGCGGCACGCCCTGAGCGCCTCCGGGGGTCCAAGGGCGCCTACCAAGGCGCTGCGCGTGACACGCTGCGGCATGTGCGCAAGCAAAGACAGGGCGTAAGGTCCACCACCCGACACCCCAACGACCGCGACGGAACCGAGCCCGAGCGTATCGAGCAGCACCGCGACATCATCAGCAAAACTTCTCAAGGTGCGCCCCTTGAGGGGACTCGACCGTCCGTAGCCCGGCCGGTCCGGGGCGATGATGCGCGCGCCCTCGGCGGCCAACACGGGGGCAAGGAGGCCCGCCTCGAGCGAGCAGCTCGGGAAGCCGTGACAATAGAGGATCGGTGTCCCGGAAGGTGGGCCGTAATCCGCATAAGCGAGCAGGCGGCCGTCCGGCAGCGTCACGGACCCAAAGGACGCACCCGACGGGATGACAATCCCATACCTCCGAAGCGCTCGCGCGCCGCCCCCGACCCCTCCCGTATCGGCTGTGGTCCGGGCATCTTTGCGACTCCAGTCAATAGACATGAGACATCCTCAATAGAGCGACCCGATGGCAGAGCCCGCGATGGCGAGCACCCTGGCGGGCCGCGGCCGCCAAGCCTCCGACGCCGCTCATATCATTATGGCGCAGGCCCAGCCATCCCCGGAATCGGACGCGCCTTATACCTCGATTGCGGCCGCCCTTAGGGCTCCACACCGAGTCGACGGCGGTGAGTAATCGCTTCGCCAGCGGGAGCTGCGAGACGTGATCATTGAACCTGCCCGGGTTCCCCTGGAAGCGCGTTTCGCGCTATCCTCCAACGCATACTCGCCCCAAAGAGGTTCGGCTTCCCATCATGCCTTCGGCAACACCTTAAAGCCGCTCGTGCGCAAACTCTCGTTTCTGACCGCCATCGCGCTCACCGGCGCGCTCGCGCTTTTGAGTTCGACTATGGCCAAGACCCCAGCCTTGCCGCTCTTTGCACGATCGCTCGGGGCGTCCCCGCAGCTCATAGGTTGGGCGGTCATGGCCTCGACCGTACCCGGCATCCTCATAAGCCTGCCGGCGGGCCTCTTGCGTGACCGCTTGGGCGCCCGGCCGCTTCTGGTTGCGGCACTCTTCGTGTTCGCCACCGCCCCGTTCCTGTATCTGCTTGTGCAAACCATAGGGGAACTCGCCATCGTGCGCTTCTACCACGGCTTTGCCACAGCAATCTTCGGCACCGTCGTCGGCGCCGAGATCGCCGCCCGCTACCCCCAGAATCGCGGCCACGCGCTCGGCGTTTACAGCTCGGTAAGCACGGTGGGGCGCTCCATTGCGCCCTTCCTGGGCGGCGTCTTGATCTCCGAGGCGAACTTTCCGGGCGTCTTTCTGGGGTGCGCGGTGGCCGGGGTGCTGGCGTTGAGCTTTGGGCTGCGCGCGAGTGCCTTCCACGCACCGACGACGGCACGCGAGCGCCCTGCCTCCGGGACGAGCCCCACGTTGGCCGTACTCCGCGATCGCGTCGTGATGGTCACAAGCCTGGTAGAGGCCCTGCAATACTTGGTGTTCGGGTCGGTCGAGGCCTTTCTGGCCGTCTACGCCGCTCACCACCACCTGCCCCCTTGGACCATAGGCCTGCTGCTTGGGATCCAATTGGGCATCGTCGTGCTCTTCAAACCACGACTGGGCGCCTTATCCGATCGGTTCGGGCGTCGTCCGGTCATCCTCGCGGGCCTCTTGATCGGGACGCTGGCCATCGCAGCTCTACCGTTTACCGCCCGCGTCTGGGCACTCTTGCTGATCAATGCGCTGTTCGGTCTCGGATTCGCGGCGACCACTGCGGCGACCGGGGCGCTCGTGGCCGACCGCGCACGCTCGGGAGGCTTTGGGGCCAACATGGGCGTACTGCGCTCGATCATGGATATCGGGCAGGCAACCGGGCCGGTCGTGACCGGCGCGCTCATAGGCGCAGGCGGCTACCGCTTGGCCTTCCTCACGCTCGCGGCACTCCTTGTGATCGGCGCCTGCGCCTTCGCGCTCTCAGGATACGGCCGAGTGGCCGCCGCAAAGCCCTGACGGCGGGCGCGGGCCTTAGCCGAGCAACTTCCAGAGGCTGCGGCCACCACTTTTTTTGTCGAGCATTTCGAGGTAGGCCTCGTGGGCGGCAAGTTCCTCCGACGATGGTTTGATCACAAGCGCTTCACCCCCCTCGAAGCTAAAACCCTCACCCGCTACCGACTCGACCTTGGCGGTCTCCTCGAGAAACAAGGGCGTCTGCCCACCGGTCATGGCCAGATAGACATCGGCCAGGATCTCGGCATCCAAGAGCGCGCCGTGGACCACGCGCTGACTATTGTCGATGCTGTAGCGACGACAGAGGGCGTCAAGGTTGTTTTTCTGGCCCGGATGGAGGGTACGCGCGAGCTTCAGGGTGTCCTGGATCGTACAGCACTGCCCGATCTGGGTAACCGGTAGCGCGCAGCCCTGCGCCGCGGCGCGGGCGAACTCGGCGTTCAGAAAGCCGACATCGAACGGGGCGTTATGGATCAGGAGTTCAGCGCCCTCGACAAAGGTGACGAATTCTGCGGCGATATCCGCAAAGCGCGGCTTGTCGGCCAGCATCGCGTTGGTGATGCCGTGGATCTCAACCGCCGCCGCATCGATCTCCCGATCAGGATTCAGGTACTGGTGGAACCGCCGCCCCGTGACCCGCCGATCGATGAGCTCGATGGCGCCCACCTCGATAATGCGGTGCCCCTCCGCGGGCTCGAGGCCCGTGGTTTCGGTATCCAGAACGATTTGCCGTATCATGATACCCCCTTACGCCTTATACCTTGGAGCCGATCTATAGCCTCATTGGCAAGACGGTCCGCGTGCTCGTTCCCGGCATCGCCGGAGTGGCCCTTTACCCATCGCCAATGCACATTATGGCGACTCGCCGCCGCCTCTAACTCCCGCCACAGATCCGCATTGGCAACCGGCTGGCGTGATGCCGTGAGCCAGCCCCGTCGCTTCCATTGCGCAAGCCATTCGGTGACGCCGCGCCGCACATACTGCGAATCTGTGACGAGCTCGACATCGCAAGCGCGATTCAAGGCCTTCAAAGCCGAGATCGCCCCCATAAGCTCCATGCGGTTATTGGTCGTCATGGCTTCAGCGCCGCTTAGCACACGTTCATGAGCGCCCGCCCGCAGAACCGCGCCCCAGCCCCCGGGCCCGGGATTACCGCGGCACGCCCCGTCCGTATAGATCAATACCTTAGCCATAACGTGCCCCTGCCGGCTGCGACAGGGCGCGCATGCGCGCCTGCCTGCGGGTGGCAAGGATGGGCGTCATACCAACGACGCGCTTGCGCGCCACGAGCACATACACAGCACCCCCCAGGGGCCACCAGCGGTCGCCCATGGGCTCCATAAAGGATAGACGATCCATCCAGCGCTGACCCCGGAACGGAGGCCGATAAAAGAGCATGCTGCCCTGCGTCAGCTCGAAGTCGAGCAGAGACAGCCAATCGCGCAACCGCCGCACACCTATCCAATCGCCGCACCAGGGGGCGCGCGCAGAAGCCCGACGCAGCAGGCAGGGCACGCGCCAGAGGCTCATGGCATTGAAACCCAGAATCACGACGTGCCCCTCCGGCACGAGGATGCGGTAGGCCTCGCGCAACAGTTGATGGGGCATAGCCGATACATCCAGCGTATGCGGCAACAGCACGACCTGCACGGACTTGCCGTCAAACGGCAAGGCCTCCGCGCGCCCAGCCACCCATTGGGGTCCACTCATGGCGGGTTTGGGATCGACCACGAGATGCACGGCCGTGGGGCTCGATTCGAGCAGGTTGCGGCGCCCGAGCCACCCACACTGGACCCCGAAGGTGCCGGGCAACATCGGCAGGATCTCGCGTAGCCGATGCGCCTCCAAGGCCTGTAGGGACTCGCCGAGTGGCCCCGAGAACCACTCGCGCAGTCGCACGACGCGCGCCTCCATGCCCTCGTCCGTTGACTCCCCCACGGCTAACCCCCACACTGCGTCGCATGGACGACGTCATAGCAGTCCAAGCCTTTCGCGACAACTATATATGGCTTGCCCCCGGATCGGAACCCGGTATCGTCGCGGTCGTGGATCCCGGGGACGCCGATCCCGTCATCGCGACCCTTACGGCACGAGGGCTTGCGCCCGCCTTTGTGCTCTGCACACACCACCACGGCGACCATGTGGGCGGCGTCGAAGCCCTGGCGCGGCGCTACCGAATCCCCGTGTACGGGCCGGCCGCCGAATCGATCCCCGGCGTCACCCATCCCGTCGTGGAAGGCGACATCGTCGGATCCGACTTAGGGGGCCGATACCAGGTACTGGCGGTGCCCGGACATACACGCGGGCACGTGGCCTATGTGGGGGCCGGTCGCGTCTTTTGCGGCGACACGCTCTTTTCTGCGGGCTGCGGCCGCCTCTTTGAAGGCACGGCCTTTCAGTTGCACACCTCACTCATGAAGCTCGCGGCACTCCCCCCCGAAACCCTGGTCTACTGCGGCCACGAATACACCCTGGCGAATCTTGCCTTCGCCCGCATGGTAGAACCGGACAATGCCGACATCCTGGCCTTCGAGCGGCGCTGTCGTCGCAGACTTGCCGCGGGTCAGCCGACCATCCCCACCAAAATGGCAGACGAACGGGCTATCAATCCCTTCCTACGGACCGCGATACCGGCGGTGCGCCGGGCCGCCACGCACCAAAGCCACCAAAAGTCCGATACGGACGCGTCCGTATTCGCTACACTACGCCGCTGGAAGGATGATTTTAAAGGATAAGCATCGTTGACGCAGAGCCTGGCACCTCCTATAGTTCGGGCTTATGATCACGGCGTTCTTACATGGCAATCGCGGCAAATAAAGCGTTTCGATACGCAGGGCTCGGCATCTTGCTCACGAGCTTGGTAGGATGCGCCACGGCTCCCATGGCGCAATTCGCGTCGAGCAGCCCCGCACCCTCCCCCATATCAAACACCGCCCAAACGCAGCCCGCGGCGCCCGCCGCGCCAGTCCCGACGGTCGTGAAAGTGGGGGAATGCCCGGTCCCGGCCATAAAAAATGCGCCCATAGCGCACGCCGTGGACACGAGTGACGAGAAATACTCAAACCTTTGGAACCGCATCCGCGCCGGCCTGCGCTTGCCGCGTATGGAAGGGCCCCGCGTGGCGCGGTACGAACAGTGGTTCGCGAACAATCCGCAGTACGTGAACCGCATGCTGCAGCGCGCCAACCTCTATCTCTACCAGATCGTCGAGGATGTCAGCAAACGCAATATGCCGATGGAGATCGCGCTGCTGCCAGCGATTGAGAGCGGCTACTCCCCGAACGCCTACTCGCGATCCGCAGCGATCGGGCTTTGGCAGTTCGAGCCCTCGACGGGCCGACTCTGGGGCCTCAAGAATAACTGGTGGTACAACGGCGAACGCGACATCATCGCATCAACGAATGCCGCGCTCGACTTCCTTCAATCGCTCCACCATCAATTCCATAGCTGGAACTTGGCGCTTGCGGCCTACAATTCGGGCCAGGGCACGGTCGCCAATGCCATTGCCCACAACAAGGCCCTGGGGCTCGGCACCCGCTACCGCGATCTGAGACTACCGCTTCAGACCGAACACTATGTGCCCAAGCTCATGGCGTTCGTGAACATCGTGCGCGATCCCGCGAAATACGGCCTGACGCTACGCGCCATCCCCGACAGCCCCTATTTCGTGCGCGTGAATACGGGTTCCCAGGTGGATTTGAGCGTAATCGCGCGACTGGCCAACATGTCCTTGAAACAGCTCTACGCCATCAACCCGGGCTTTACGCAGTGGGCGACCGCACCAAACGGCCCGCACACCATCCTCGTGCCAGTGGCCACCAAGGCCGCCCTCATTGAAGGCTTGAGTCAACTGCCGCCGCAGGATCGCATGCAGTGGGCCCGACACCGTGTCGTGCCGGGCGATTCCTTGTATCAAATCGCCCGCGAGTACGGCGTGAGCATCGCGTCGATACGCTCCACCAACCACCTCTACGGCAACCTCCTGCATGTGGGCCAAAGCCTCCTCATCCCGATGGCCGGGCGCCGCTTGGTCGTGTCGCGGCTTCATAATCAACACCCGCGCCCCGAGGTGACCTTAGCGCGCCGTGGCGTACGACGCGTCAAGATCATCCATCGCGTGCGTCCCGGCGATACCCTCTGGAGCATCGCGGCACGCTATCGCGTCTATGTTGGACAGCTCGAGCGCTGGAACGTCCTCAACGCGCACGATGTCCTGCGACTCGGCCAACGCATCCTCATCTGGGCATCTCCCGCCATGGTGCCGCAAGCGGTGGCCAAGGCGCGCATCACGGAATAACACCCAACCATCTCAAGCCCGGCTGGCGACCGCAGCCGGCCGATGCGCTGCACCTGAGGATGGCGTGGCTTCTGTCGGACAAGGAATAGCGTTAGACTGCGGTCCGTCACCGGCACCCCTGCGACATCATGCGAGTCCATCAGCATCACGGGGGGCTATGACCGCCGTTATGGGATCCGGTCTTGCGAGAACGGGTCGTCGCGGGTCTTACGGCCAACAAGCCCCGAGTACGATTGGGGTCAGTCCACACAGCAATGGAGAGAGTCTCATGGGATTTCTGGCGGGTAAGCGTGCCCTTGTCGTTGGAGCACTGAACGAACGGTCAATCGCCTGGGGAATCGCCCAGGCCATGCACGCCCAGGGCGCGGAGATCGCCTACACCTACCAAAACGATAAGGTCCAAAGTCGTGTCGAGGGGCTGGCCGCCCTTACCGGAAGCCACATCGTGCTGCCTTGCGATGTGGGCCGCGACCAGGATATCGCAACTTTGTTCGAGGAGCTGCGCAAAGCGTGGCCGGACGGATTCGATAGCCTCATCCATTCCGTGGCCTACGCCCCACGCGAACAGCTCGAGGGGGGCTATTTGGACGCCGTGACCCGGGAAGGCTTCCTCGAGGCCCACAACATCAGCTCCTACAGCTTTGCCGCGCTCGCCAAGGGCGCCCGCGATGCGATCGTCCCGCGCAAGGGCTCGCTCCTTACCCTTTCCTACCTGGGCGCCGTGCGTGTCGTGCCGCACTACAATGTGATGGGGCTTGCCAAGGCAAGCCTCGAGGCCAATGTCCGCTATCTCGCGCAGAGCCTGGGACCGCACGGGGTCCGCGTCAACGGCATCTCGGCGGGACCCATAAAGACCTTGGCGGCGGCAGGTATCAGTGATTTTCGCAAGATGCTCGACTACTACGAGCGCAATGCGCCGTTGCGGCGCGGTGTCACCATCGAAGAGGTCGGCCACGCCGCCGCCTTCCTGTCGTCGGACTTGGCCTCCGGCATCACAGGCGAGATCCTCTACGTTGACTCCGGCTACCACATGGTAGGCATGGGTGAAGGGGAAGGCTGAGCGGCCTTAGCATCCAGTGGGCGGGGGCCTTATAAAGCCACCCGCCCCGGGCCCACCGCACCTACGCCCTCAGAGCGCCCGAGCGCGAATATGGATGTCGGCGCGTTCGCGTAGGCTCTTCATATAGGCGAGGTAGGCGCCGACACCACTATCGCTTATCAACGACTGCGCAAGCTTAGTCTCACGCGCACCGCCGTTCTTCACCGTCCCCGGAATCACCTGGCGCAGCACGAACACCGCACGGCGGCCGTCACCCAGGCGCGCACTCCCTGCCACCGGGTGACCGCCTGCCGCTGGCGCAGGCGTGCGGAACACGGCCGTGATCAGGGGCTTGGGTAGGCCCGGCGCCACCGCCTCGGCAGGTGCCGGCACCTCGAGCACGAGATGCATCTGACGCGCGAGCGCGCGTAGCGACGCACCCTTGCGCAGCTCCTTGAGGAGCAAAGCCTCCTCGCCCTTCATGCGGTCGCGGGCGATGGCAGCGCGGATATCCCGGATGACCGTAGGTCGCGCCAGCGCCAAGGGTTCCACGCGCGCCGCCTTGCGCCCGATGACGTGCGCCACGAGCAGCGCGTCGGCCCCCAGTGTGATCGCATGGGTGTTGCGTCGACCGGCCAAAACCTTGGGCGCAAACACCGCCTTTGCGACCTGCGGCAAGGCGCCAATACCAACACCTCCGGCACGCGTAAACCAGTCGCTCTTGTGGAGCGTGAGACCCAGCTTGGAGGCAGCCGGTGCAAGGCTATGCGGATGTTCGTAGGCCACACTGCGCAGCCGCTCGGAGAGATGGTAGAGGCGTCGGCGCGCCCGTTTGCGTAGCACCATGCGCTGAAGTGCGGGCTGCGCGGTCGCAAACGGCGTCACCGAAGCCGGCCGCACGGCGGTTACCTCCAAAAGGTGTACCCCGGAATGCCCGACGATGGGCGCGCTCACGGTGCGCAACGGTAACGCGAACGCCGCCTGGCCTACGGGTTTCGATAGATCCGCCTCGGTCACAAAACCCAGACTTCCCCCGTTGACGGCCGATGCAGCGTCTTGGGAGTAGCGCTTGGCGAGCGCCGCAAACGAAGCGCCGTGCGCGATCTGGGCACGCAAAGCGATCAGTTTCGCTTTCGCCTGCGCCACGTCCTGTGCACTCGGGTGCGGCGGGAGCGCAATCATGATATGACGGAGCAGGCGTTGTTGTGGCTGCGTGAACTGCGCGATATGGCTCTGGTAGGCCTTTTGCATGGCCGCCATGCCGACCTTGTGAGACATCTTACGCATGACCGCCTGAGGGGAGAGCACCACATAGGCGACCCGGACCTGTTCGGGCAGGCGGAAGGCCTTGGGGTGCTGCGCGTAATAGTGGGAGATCTGGGCGGCGCTCACGGGGGGCTTGGGGCCCGTGGACCGCGGTGACAGGGTAACGTAGGCGAAGGCACGCTTTTGCCCGAACAAGGCGGCCGCGAGCGCGATCTGCTGTTGCGGCACGAAGGCGCTCGCGAGCAGTCCCGCCTTCATTTGATTCAGGAGCATGAGGTCGCGCACGCGCCGTTCGAAGCCCGCCACCGTGAAGCCTTGGCCGGCGAGTAGTTCGCGGTAGCGCGAGGGACTGAAGTGACCCTTCACGCGAAACGCGGGGACCTGGCGAATTTCGTAGCCGAGCTGGTCCTCATTCACCACATAGCCCGCCTTGACGGCAGCATGAACCAATAGCGTCTTGTCGATGAGCCCCTTCAGGACGGCCTTTTTGAATTTACGGCCGCTCAGAACCGCGGGATTCAGATTCTTGCCGAAGGCGTGTTGGAGCGCGGCACGCTGCTGCGCGAGCGCCCGCTGGAATTGCGCCTCGGTGATACGCAGACCGTGCCCGCGTGCCACATAGACCTGCGATCCCCCGCCGAAGTAGGAACTGATACCCCAGAGCGCGAAGGGAACCACCAGAACGACAAGCAAAGCACCGCCGATCAAACCCTGGGTCTTTTCTCTAAGCGCATTTAACATGATTTTAAGACAGGCCTCGTGTGATACGACCCGTCGTCGGAAAGATGGCGGAGTGGACGGGACTCGAACCCGCGACCCCCGGCGTGACAGGCCGGTATTCTAACCAACTGAACTACCACTCCATGATCGATTGGTGGGTGCTGAGGGATTCGAACCCCCGACATTCGCCTTGTAAGGGCGACGCTCTACCAACTGAGCTAAGCACCCGGGCGGCGACTCCCACCAAGGGTCGCTAATTTACGGCATCCTTGAGACCTTTGCCAGCCTTGAAACGCGGATTACGCGAGGCGGCGATGTTTATGGTCTCGCCGGTTCGCGGGTTGCGGCCGCTGCGGGCCGCACGCTCTCCGACAGAGAAGGTGCCAAAACCCACCAAATTGACGGTCTCGCCGTTGCGCAGACCCTGCGTAATGGCGTCAAACACGGCATCTACCGCGCGGGCGGCCGAGGCCTTGTTGAGGTCGGCTCGTTCCGCCACCTTCTCGATCAGTTCGGATTTATTCACCTGATGCTCCCTTCCTGCTAGTGGTCCCAAAATGCCGGTCTTTAGGCGCCGGCCTTATGATCAGACTGGTCTTATACAAGCCGCCCCATCCCGCTGTCAAGGAAAGCCGGGGGAGGTGCGCTTCCCTGCATCACGCGTCGAAATGGTACACGATTGTCGCGACCGTTGCGCGCTCGATGGCTCAGTGCGTGCGAATCGCCTTGGACTCGGGCTCAGCCTCGCGTGGCTTGCCCCCCTCCGGGGGCTCGGCGACCGGCTTCGGTATACGCTCCAAGGCGACTTCGAGCACCTGGTCGATCCAACGCAAGGGCTTAATGTCCAGAGATTCCTGGATGTTTTTAGGCAATTCGACCAGATCCTTCCGATTCTCCTCTGGGATGATCACGGTCTTGATCCCACCCCGGTGGGCCGCCAACAGCTTTTCCTTCAAACCGCCTATGGGCAGGACCTCGCCTCGCAAGGTGATCTCGCCTGTCATCGCCACATCGGCCCGCACGGGAATACCCGTCAACATCGACACCATGGCCGTACACATGCCAATGCCGGCGCTCGGGCCATCCTTGGGGGTCGCCCCCTCCGGAACATGGAGGTGGAAGTCGTGCTTCTGGTAGAAGTCTTCCGGAATGCCGAGGGACGCGGCCCGTGAGCGGACCACGCTCATGGCGGCCTGTATGGACTCCTGCATCACATCCCCAAGCTTGCCCGTGATGGTGAGTTTGCCCTTCCCTGGCAAAAGTGCGCTTTCGATGGTCAGGAGCTCGCCACCGACCTCGGTCCACGCAAGCCCTGTGACCTGGCCCACCTGGTTACTCTGTTCGGCCATGCCGTAGCGGTAGTGCCGGACGCCCAGATACTTGTCGAGGTTCTTGGCGTTCACCGCAATATGTTCGCGCTTCTTGTTCAACAAAAGTTCGCGTGCCACCTTGCGCGAGATCTTGGCGACCTCCCGCTCCAGATTGCGCACCCCGGCCTCGCGTGTGTAGTAGCGCACGATATCGCGCACCGCGCTCTCCGAGAGTTGAAGCTCGCTGGACTTTAGACCATTGTTCTGCTTCTGTTTTTCCACCAGGTAGCGCATCGCGATATTGATCTTCTCGTCTTCCGTGTAACCGGACAGGCGGATGACCTCCATGCGATCGAGCAGCGGCCCGGGGATGTTCAGACTGTTCGAGGTCGCCACGAACATCACGTCCGAGAGATCATAATCGACCTCCAGATAGTGATCGTTGAAGGCATGGTTCTGCTCGGGATCCAACACCTCGAGCAGGGCCGATGACGGATCGCCCCGGAAATCCATGGCCATCTTGTCCACCTCATCCAACATGAACAAGGGATTACGTGTCTTGGCCTTAGCCATGTTCTGGATGATCTTGCCCGGCAAGGACCCGATGTAGGTGCGGCGATGGCCGCGGATCTCCGCCTCGTCGCGGACCCCGCCGAGCGACATGCGGATAAATTTGCGGTTGGTCGCACGCGCGATCGACTGACCCAAAGAGGTCTTGCCAACGCCGGGCGGGCCCACGAGACAGAGGATCGGCCCCTTAACCTTGTTCACGCGCTGCTGGACCGCGAGATACTCGATGATGCGTTCCTTGACCTTCTCAAGGCCATAATGGTCGGCCTCGAGGATGCGCTCCGCCTCGGCGAGATCCTTGCGGATCTTGCTGTGCTTCTTCCAGGGCACGGCAAGCAGCCAATCGATGTAGTTGCGCACCACCGTCGCCTCGGCGGCCATAGGCGACATCATCTTGAGCTTGTTGAGCTCCGCCTGCGCCTTCTCGCGTGCCTCCTTGGGCATGCCCGCCTTCTTGATCTTCTGGGCAAGCTCCTCCGCCTCGCTCGGGTTGTCCTCGAGGTCCCCAAGCTCCTTTTGGATCGCCTTCATCTGCTCGTTCAGGTAGTACTCGCGCTGACTCTTCTCCATCTGGCGCTTCACACGCCCGCGGATGCGCTTTTCAACCTGCAGAAGATCAATCTCGGACTCCATGACGCCCAGGATGTGCTCGAGCCTATCGCGGACGTTCAGCATCTCGAGGATCTGCTGCTTCTCCTCGATCTTCAGGCTCAGATGAGCCGTGACCGTATCAGCAAGCCGCCCTGGGTCATCGATGCCAGCCAGCGAGGTCAGGATCTCGGGCGGAATCTTCATATTGAGCTTGACGTACTGATCGAATTCGTTCAGGACCGAACGCATGAGGGCCTCACCCTCCTTGTCGTTCAGCTCCTCGCTCGCAAGTCTCCGGATCTCCGCAGAAAACGTCTCACCGGTCTCCACGAAACGCGTCACTTCCGCCCGCTGCTCCCCCTCCACGAGCACCTTCACGGTGCCGTCGGGCAACTTCAGGAGCTGTAGGATATTGGCAACCGTCCCTATGGTATGGATGCCAGTGGGAGACGGGTCATCATCGGACGCGCTCTTTTGGGCCACCAGCATGATCTGCTTGCCGCCCTCCATGGCGCGCTCCAACGCTTTGATGGATTTCTTGCGGCCCACAAACAGCGGGATCACCATGTGGGGAAAAACCACTACATCCCGCAGGGGCAAAACGGGTATGGCCGTGGATTCCGGCGCGTGCGACAAATTCGATTCTTCAGTCATTAGGTGGCCCTCGTGACGATTAGCGCCGAAGTGAAGGGACCCCGGAGCGGCCCGGGGATCCACAATCGGTAAATGGGCCCGGCCCGACTTGAATTCAAGCCCGGCGGCGGCCGCAGCGCCGGGCGAACCACAAACATCGCCGCCGCGTCAGGGGCGTGTCGACACCCGTTTCGCGCTCGCCGGCTCGGCGTGGTCGTGATCGGCGTATATGAGGAGCGGCTTGCTCGTATCCGCTATGACCCCCTCGTCGATCACCACCTTCTTCACGTTCTCCAAAGACGGTAGGTCGAACATGACGTCCAGTAGGGCGTGCTCAAGGATGGACCGCAGACCGCGCGCGCCCGTCTTACGTTCCATGGCCCGGTGCGCCACCTTGACGAGCGCATCGTCCCGTACCTCCAGGTCCACGCCTTCAAACTTCAAGAGCTTCTGGTACTGCTTGATGAGTGCATTCTTCGGTTCCGTCAGGATCTGGATCAGCGCCGCCTCGTCCAATTCGTCCAGGACCGCGACCACCGGCAGACGGCCCACAAACTCGGGGATCAAGCCGAATTTGATCAGATCCTCGGGTTCAACCCCGCGGAACACGTCGCTTGCGCGCTTGCTCACGACACGGCTTTTGATCTCGGCGTTGAAGCCGATGCCACTCTTCTCGGAGCGATCCTGGATGATCTTCTCGAGCCCCGAGAAGGCGCCGCCACAGATAAACAGGATGTTGCGCGTATCGACCTGCAGAAACTCCTGCTGCGGGTGCTTGCGGCCGCCTTGCGGCGGGACCGAGGCGACGGTCCCCTCTATCAGTTTCAACAGGGCCTGCTGCACGCCCTCACCCGAGACGTCGCGCGTGATCGACGGGTTGTCCGACTTGCGCGATATCTTGTCGATCTCGTCGATGTAGACGATGCCGGTCTGGGCCTTCTCAACGTCGTAATCGCACTTCTGAAGCAATTTCTGAATGATGTTCTCGACGTCCTCGCCGACGTAGCCGGCTTCCGTCAAGGTCGTGGCATCGGCGATCGTAAACGGCACATTCAGGAGGCGCGCCAAGGTCTCGGCCAGCAAGGTCTTACCAGAGCCGGTCGGCCCTATGAGCAGGATGTTGCTCTTCGAAAGCTCGACCTCCCCGATCTTCTCCTGGTGCTCGATGCGCTTGTAATGGTTGTAGACGGCCACCGACAGCACCTTCTTGGCCGTCGCCTGCCCGATCACGTATTCGTCGAGAATCTGCTTGATCTCTCGAGGCTTGGGGAACTTGTTGCGGGCCAGCCCGATCTCCGCTTCATCCTGCACTTCTTCGCGGATGATATCGTTGCACAGCTCCACGCATTCGTCACACACGAACACGGATGGGCCGGCAATCAGCTTGCGCACCTCGTGCTGGCTCTTGCCACAGAAAGAGCAATAGAGGAGCTTCTCACCCTTGCCATCATGCTTGTCGTCTGCCATCACTGAACCTCGCTCAAGGGAACCGCAGACCTGCGCGGCTTCATGCACGCAGACCCCGCGCTTACGTTCCAGTCTAGCATAACCCCCTATTTACGCTTGTCGATCACCGAGTCAATCAGACCGTACGCGACAGCCTCGCCGCCGTCCATGAAATTGTCCCGCTCAGTGTCCTGCTCAATCCGCTTGAGCTCCTGGCCTGTATGTTTGACCAAAATGCCATTTAATCGTTCGCGGACCCGCAGGATCTCGCGGGCATGGATATCGATATCCGTCGCCTGCCCCTGAAACCCGCCCGAAGGCTGATGCACCATCATCCGCGCGTGCGGCAGGGCGTAACGCTTACCCTTAGCGCCGCCTGCGAGCAACAAGGCCCCCATGCTGGCCGCCTGACCGATACACACGGTGCTCACATCCGGCTTTATGAACTGCATCGTATCGTAGATGGCAAGCCCCGCCGTCACCGCGCCACCCGGGGAATTGATATAGATATGGATGTCCTTATCCGGATTTTCGGACTCGAGGAACAGAAGCTGCGCCACCACGAGGTTCGCCATATGATCTTCCACTGGCCCCACGAGGAAGATCAGACGCTCCTTCAGCATCCGCGAATAAATGTCATAGGCGCGCTCACCGCGGCCCGTCGTCTCAATCACCATCGGCACGAGCTGCGCTCGTGGCGAAAGGTTGTCCGGGAATTCCGACTTAATCATGCACCGTCCCAGATAATATTAGGTCAACTCCTCAAAGCGCACGGCCTTCTCGGTCACCTGCGCCTCACCCAACAGCTGCTCCACGACCTGATCCTCGAGCACCAGCGATTCCGCTTCCGCCACCCGCTCGCGGTCACCGTAGTACCAGTCCACGAAACGCGCCGGGTCGTCGTAGTCGGCCGCCATCTCCTCGATACGCGCACGCACTCGGCCCGCATCCGGCTTCAGGTCGCGCGCGCGGATCAATTCCGAAATGATGATGCCGAGCGCCACACGCTCTGCCGCGCGCTCACGGAACGGTGCGTTGTCGGCGGGCAAGGCTTCGGTGCGCAGACCTTGGCTTGCCAGCTGGCTGCGCGCCGCCTCCCGCAAGCGGATCGCCTCGTTCTCGACCAAAGAGTTCGGGAGATCGATCGCGTTGACTTCCCGCAAGCGCTTGAATATCTCACCTTTCACCCGGTCCCGAATCCGCCGGGCGGACTCGCGCTCGAGATTCTTTCGGACCTCCACGCGCAACGCCTCGACGCCCCCTTCGGCAACACCGAGCGAGGCGGCAAAGGCATCGTCCAGGGCCGGCAGCACCGGCTCACCAACCTCACGCACGGTCACATGGAACTGCGCGGTCTTGCCGGCCAAGTTCTCGGCGCCGTAGCCCACAGGGAACGCGACCGGGATATCGACGGCCGCCCCGGCGGCGACACCCTTCAGACCCGCCTCGAAATCAGGCAGTAGGTTTCCGGCCCCAAGAATCAAGGTGTGACCCTCAGCGCTACCACCCGGAAAGCGCTCGCCATCCAGAGTCCCCGTGAAATCGATGGTCAGCCGGTCGCCGTCCGCCGCCGCCCGATCTGTCGGCACGAAGGTCTGGCGCTGCTTGCGCATGACCTCGACGGTCCGCTCGACATCGGCGTCCTCGATCACACATGTCGGCCGCTCGACATCGATACCCTTCAGATCAAGCCGCGGGACCTCGGGGTACACCTCAAAGACCGCGACATACTGCACATCCTGTCCCCGCACCATGGCCTTGGGCTCGATCATAGGACCACCAGCGGCCTTCAGCCCCTCGCGATTCAAAGCTTCATAGAAGCTGTCGCGGATCAGATCCTGTGCCACCTCGTCGAGCAACTTGTCGCCGTACTGGGCCTCCACGATCTTCAAGGGGGCGCGACCTGGGCGAAACCCGGCAAGCCGCGCGGTCCGTGAAACGCGCTTCAAGCGCTCCGCGAACTCGCGCTCAAACTGTTCGGCCGGAACCGCCACCGTCATTCGCCGGCCGAGCCCGCTCGTTGCTTCAATGGATACCTGCATGCTGCCTTCTCATGAAATATTGGGGTCAATGGGGAACGTGGTCGTTTAGCTGATCATACCGATTTGCTGGCAAACGGCCAAGACGAAAACGCGTCGCCACCCGCGGCGCGGAATGAATGCGTGGTTTTGGTGCGAAAGGGGGGACTCGAACCCCCAAGGGCTTCCCCACTGGAACCTAAATCCAGCGCGTCTACCAATTTCGCCACTTTCGCCCGCAGTCGGCGGAACGTTAGCACAAACCCCGCTGCGCCGGCCAGTCTCGGCCCAAGAGGCACTCAGATGGCGGGGGCCGTCAGCACGCGCAAGGCCTCTTCGTAGCGCGCCACGGTCTGCGCAACAATCTCGGGCGGCAAGGATGGTGCCGGTGGGCGTTTATCCCACGTCAAGGTCTCCAGGTAATCGCGGACGTACTGCTTGTCAAAGCTGGGCGGACTCGTTCCCGGCCGATACAAGGATTTGGGCCAGAAGCGGGATGAGTCCGGGGTGAGAACCTCATCGATCAGTACGAGCGCGCCGCGGGCATCGGCGGCGAACTCGAACTTGGTGTCAGCGATGATCACCCCGCGCGAGTCCGCATAGGCCGCGGCTTCGGAATAGAGCCTGAGGCTCGTCTCCCGAACTTGGCGCGCGAGATCCGCACCGAGCAGGGCCTCGGCCGCCCGGAAATCGATATTCTCGTCGTGCGCCCCCACCGCCGCCTTGGTGGATGGCGTGAACAAGGGTTCAGGGAGCCGATCGGCCTCCTTCAAGCCCACCGGCAAAGGGATGCCGGACACGGCACCCGTCCGCCGATATTCCTTCCAGCCGGAGCCCGCCAAGTAGCCCCGAACGATGGCCTCGATCGGCAGAGGCTTCAATCGACGCACGACCACCACCCGCTCGGCCACCGTCGCCCGCTCAACGGGGTCGGGCAGGACCGAGGCCAAGGGTCGATCCGAGAGGTGGTTGGCGACTACGCCCCCCATCCGCCCGAACCAGAACCTCGACATCGCATTCAAAATTCGGCCCTTGCCGGGAATGGGATCAGGCAAGACACAGTCGAAGGCCGACAGGCGATCGGTCGTCACCACCAGCAGGTGCTCGGGGCCGGCATCATAAAGGTCCCGCACCTTACCCCTATGCAACAAGGGCAAACTCAGACGCGACTCGTAGAGCGCCTCCACCTTAAGCGCCCGTCCCGGACGCGGCCGCTACCCTCGCCGTACCACCTGCCAACGACCTCAAGCGCTCGTGCCTCCGGGCGCCCAGCGCCCCTTCTTTGAAGGATTCCATACTATCCGCCCTGCAGACCCAGCAACAAGCCATTCAGACGCTGCACAAAGCCCGCCCCATCCTCAAGCGCCCCCCCTTCGGCGAGAACCGCCTGATCAAACAACAAGAACGCCCAATCCGCGAAACGATCGTCCGCGACCTCGGCCCGCAACCGCGTAACCAGGGGATGCCCGGCATTGATCTCCAGGACTGGCTGGCTGCCCGGGGTCTTTTGGCCGGCGGCCTTCAAAAGCCGCTCGAGATGGATGCCAAGGTCATACTCACCTGCGACCAGGCAGGCCGGAGACTCGGTGAGCCTGTGGCTTAGGCGCACCTCCTTGACCCGCTCACCCAGAACCCGGGCCATGCGCTCGGTGAAGGCCTTCCATTCGACGTCCTGAGCCTTAGGGACATCGACCGGGTCCTCGCCCTTGCCGACCCCTTTGAGGTCGAGATCACCCTTGGCGACGGAACGTAGCGACTTGCCCTCGAACTCCGCAAGGTGGCTCACGAGCCACTCGTCGATCCGGTCAGTCAGAAGCAAGACCTCTATCCCCTTGCGCCGGAAAATCTCCAGATGCGGGCTGCGCCGCGCGGCCGCCAGACTCTCACCGGTCACATAGTAGATAGTGTCCTGTCCCTCGACCATGCGCCCGATATAATCGGCAAGCGACACCATATCGCCCGACTCGCTCGTGCTCCGAAAACGCAAAAGCTTCGCCACGCGATCCCGATTGGCCGTATCCTCGACAATACCCTCTTTCAACACCACGCCGAACTCGGTCCAGAAGGTTCGGTATTTTTCCGGCTCGCGCTCAGCCAATTCGGCCAGGAGGTCCAGGACCTTGCGCGTGGCGCCGCTACGGATGGTGTCGATATCGCGACTCTTTTGCAGGATCTCGCGCGAGACATTCAATGGGAGATCGGCCGCGTCGATCACGCCCCGGACAAAGCGCAGATAATTCGGCATCAACTGCTCAGCATCGTCCATAATAAAGACGCGGCGCACGTAGAGCTTCACGCCATAGCGCCGATCGCGGTCAAAGAGATCGAAGGGCGCGCGGCGCGGGACAAAGAGCAGGGCCGTATACTCCTGCTTGCCCTCGACGCGACTGTGAAGGTGCGCCAAGGGCGGATCGATGTCGTGCGCCACATGCTTGTAGAACTCGTCGTATTCGAGCTCGGTGACCTCACTCTTCGGTCGCACCCAAAGCGCCGAGGCCTTGTTGACCGTCTCCGGCATACCATTGGAGTCCAGCATGATGATCGGCAGGGTGATGTGATCCGAGTAGCGGCGCACTATGGCTTGCAGGCGGTGTTGGTCAAGGAATTCGTCCTCGCCTTCGCGCAGATGCAGCACGACACTGGTGCCCCGCTCGCGGCGCTCGACGACCTCGACGGTATACTCCCCCGCGCCCGTCGATTCCCAGATCACGCCCTGATCGGCGGGCGTGCCAGCCCGGCGGGTACGCAAGGTCACGCGGTCGGCCACCATGAACGCCGAATAGAACCCCACGCCGAACTGTCCTATCAGTCGCGCATCCTTGGCCTGATCACCACTCAAGCTCTCGAAGAACCGCCGCGTACCCGAGCGGGCGATGGTGCCAATGTTCTCGATGACCTCTTCGCGCGTCATGCCGATGCCATTATCGGCGATCGTGAGCGTGCGTGCGTCCCGATCGACCAGCACCTGGATCTTCAAATCGGAATCGCCTTCATACAGGGATTCGTCGCGTAAGGCCTCGAACCGCAACTTGTCAGCGGCGTCGGAGGCGTTCGAGATCAACTCCCGCAAGAAAATATCCTTGTCGCTGTAGAGCGAATGGATCATGAGATCGAGGAGTTGGCGCACCTCGGTCTGAAAGCCCAATGTCTGTTTTTCAGTCGTCGTCATCGCTGCTCGTGGCCTCTCTTGCCGCAGTATTCCAGGAATCCCAGGCCCCTTTTGGGGGTGGCCTCGCCAAAAATCAACTCCCGGCGGCCTCCTGCGTGCGGAGATAGGCGGTCGCCGCCTCGGCATCAAGGGGTGCTGCGATATAATGGCCTTGCATAGCGTCACAGCCCGCATCTGCCAGGAAGCGATGTTGGGCGGCGGTCTCGACCCCACTGGCCACCACGCGCATGTTGAGAGCATGCCCAAGGGCGATGATGGCCAGGATGACCGCGTCATTGCTGCTCTCACCAATCCCGGCGATGAACGCGCTCTCGATCTTCAGCATGCCCACGCGCAACTGCTGAAGCATGCCGAGCGAGGACGAGGCGCCGCCGAAATTCTGGACGGCAAACTGGATGCCCTCATCCAGCAAGGCATGAAGCCCCTCCGTCGACACTTCCGCAGCCCCCACGAGAACCGACTCCGTGAACTCCAGGACGAGATCGTTGGGGGTCAGATCGTGCTCACGCAAGACCGCACGGATCGCGTAGGCCAAGCTCTCGTCCCCACACTGATGTCCCGATACGTTGACGGTCACTGGGAAGGCGGCAAGGCCGAGGTTGCGCCACTCACGATTCTGACGACAGGCCGCACGCAAGACCCACACGCCAAGCTCGGCCATGAGACCCGCCTCCTCCACGGCCAGGAGGAACTCCCCGGGGTATTTGACGCCTTCCACCGGATGCATCCACCGCAACAAGGCCTCCATCGCCACGAGCCGGCGGTTCGCCGCCCGCACCTGTGGCTGGTAAACAAGGCAAAATTCCTCGCGCTCGAGCGCACGCCGCAGAGTGGTCGCGACCGACAACGGATGCACCTGGGACCGGCCGGCGGTAGGGCCTTCGAAAAAGCGATAAGCGTCCTTGCCGGCGGCCTTGGCCTCGTACATGGCAGCATCGGCTGCCCGCACGAGCGCGCGCCCATCGCCGCTGTCTTCCGGATACGCCGCAATACCGATACTGACGCTCAAGGAGACTTCGCCGAGCGCCACCACCAAGGGCTCGCGAAAAATAGCCATGATCTTGTGCACGACCGGCAGCGCGTCCTGACGGCTCCTGAGCCCCGGTAAAACCACCGCGAACTCGTCGCCACCCAGGCGCGCCAAGGTATCCGCCGCACGCACCGCGCGCCTCAGGCGCTCCCCTATGAGCACCAGGATACGATCCCCGGTGCTGTGGCCGAGTGTGTCGTTCACCCTCTTGAAACCGTCCACGTCGAGAAAGAGAAGTGCGACCACACTGCCGCTCTCTTTGGCCTCGACCAGCGCCCGCTCCAGGCGCTCGTTATACAGGATGCGATTGGGTAGCTCAGTCAGCGGATCGTGAGTCGCCTGATGGACGAGCCGTTCCGCGAGCCGGCGCTTCTCGGCTGCATCGCGGAACGATAGCACGGCCCCCACGAGCTCGCCCTGCGGACCGAGCCTGGGGGCCCCGCTGTACTCCACCGGAATCCCCCGGCCGTCGCGGTGAAAGACAAACGCGTCCCCGGGGGCGAGCGCCTGCCCTGCCAGACATGCCCCGAGCGGATCTATAGACTCGCCGCTATATTCATCGAAGCACGGCAGGACGTCATTGAGCGCGCGCCCCCGGATTTCCCGGTCCGCCCACCCCGTGAGACGCTCCGCGGCGCGATTCACGTACTCTACGCGACCGTCCTGGTCGGTCGCGATCACCGCCTCCGCCAGAGACTGCAGGGTCCCCTCGAAATGTGCCCTGGCGGCGGACAGCTGCGCCTCGGTGACGGCCCGCTCCTCGGCCAAGCGCGTGTGGCCGTGCACTGTGCGCCTGTACAAAAAGGCGATGATCGCGAGAACGAGGCCCAGCAAAAGCAGGCCCAGGCGGGCGAAGTGCCACCACTGCGCATCCACGGCACGCATGGATCGAAGGGCGAATACCCTGAAGGGGTATCGTCGCACGCGCCGCGCGACCCCGAGCCACGTCCCCTCGCGCCCTTTCAGGTGGGCGACAAAACGACCTTCACCGGCCGGACCCACGGCGGCGGCCGCCTTGACGGCCGGAGCGCCGAGAGAGGCGGGCCACACGGCCTCGACGCGCCCATCGACCCCAAAGAGACCAATCGCGGTCCCGGGTGCCATCTTACGACCCGGCCACCATCCTTGCCGCCGCGCAAGGGACAAAAGCGCACAGATCCGAAATCGCACCCGGTCTCCCGCCCGTATCGTAGACCAAAGAGGCAGCACTGGGACGCGTGCATTCGACCGATCAACCGACCCGACCTTGAATATGCCGGGCTGCGCGGCAGCACTTGCCCTCGCCCAAGGCCGGACGCTGCGGGGGGCGAGCCCTTCCCGCCACCAGAGCGACCCGTGTGGACCCAACAGGGCAAGACCTGCGATCTCCGGATGCCGACGACTGAAGCGCCGGCCGAGACGGTCGATGGCTGCGCTATCTTGGCCGGCACTCAAACCCGGCAAGCGGCCAATGTCGCGACCCAGCAAGCGCAGAGCGGAGCGGTCGCCGTTAAGGCGCAGCTCGGTGGTGGTCGCCATGAAGCGCGCCGCCCCCGAGAGCTCGCTCCAGGCCTCGCGCCGCATATCGCCCCAGAAAGTGACGGCATAGACAACCACCGTGAAGATCGCAACGAGCGCGAGCCCGCCGAACACTACGACAATCGATCGCCCCGGTCGTCGAGCCATCCTGTCACTCATGGCGTAAGGACGGCGCCGTGATGGCGTACGGGCGCCGTCCCGCCCAACGGACGATCCGCGAGGAGCCGCCGGGGGGCGATCGACACCCAAGGGCCCATCGGTCGCGCCGTGCAGTCAATACGGACCCCCTGATGTCGCGGCCAGCCCCAGGCGAATACAGCGTGAAGACATAGGACACCCCGGGCCTCGATCAACCCTGGCGCGTGCGTAGACCCTGCCGATACCACCCTCATGCCCCCATCCACACAGTCGCGAAAGGCCCAAGCGTGCTCCGAGTTGCCCCTATAGGCCCCCCTCACCCGCCTCCCATCCCTTCTTGTTTTTTTAAGTATAGCCGAGCCTGGAGGAATACCGGCCCATTCGGCAGGACCGTACACAATCTCCGTCTATTGATTCGTATTCCCGGATTGCACTACCATGCCGCGCGGGCTACGAGCCCCTCACGTCGAGCCGTTCTCTAATGACGCGGGGGAAGCGGAGAGTCTGCCTACGGCAGGGCCATGTGGGATGCCTCCGCGAGGCGCACCTCGGCCACCAAAAACACACCCGCGGAGCCGCCGCCAGGTTCCGCCGGCGCAGCGAAGCGCGGGGGCGCACCTGCGTGAAACCGCAAAAGATCAGCCGCTGAAATTCTTGCTGGCCCTCGGGCCCCTGGAGCTGTGCTTAAGCCGTGACTATCCACCTGACCTTTGCACAACTCTTGCAGAAACCGGGGCTTTACGCCTTCCTCGAGATGGTGGTATTCGCGGCCTTCTACGTCCGCGCCACCATAGGCTTCGGATCCGGCCTCATCGCCGTGGCCTTCCTGTCTTTGAGTTTTCCCGTGAAGGAAGTGGTCCCCGTGGTGCTATTGCTGGACCTGCTGGGCTCGCTCTTGCTTGGGGCCTACGACTTCCACGAGATGCAGTGGCGGGAGCTGTCCTGGCTAATTCCGGGCTCGCTTGTCGGGCTTGCCATCGGAGCGGTGATCCTCGTCCACACCGATGCGCAGAGCCTGACGCTCTTCCTCGGTGTCTTCATTCTCGCTTACGTGGTCTACGCGCTCGTGGCCAAACCCGAACGTATGCCACGCATCGGCCGACCCTGGGCGCTTCCCCTGGGCGTGTTCGGTGGCATCATCGGCAGCCTCTACGGAGGCGGAGGACCGCCGCTCGTGGCCTATCTGCAGATGCGACACCTCGATAAACGCGCCTTTCGAGCCACGTTTCAGGCCATAGCGCTGGCCGATAACGTCATACGGGGCGGGCTCTACATCGTCTTTGGCCTGCTCACCTGGCCGCTTACGCTGGTCTTTGCGACCATGGCGCCAGCCGCCGCGCTCGGGCTCTATCTCGGCAATCATCTCCACATGCGTATAAGCCAACGGCTATTCCTGCGCGCCACCCTCGCGCTCCTGGCCGCAGTCGGCGTCAAATACCTTATATAGTGGTTCAGCGATGATTGGTGGAGGCGTGCGGGAGCGCCCAAGCGCCCCCGCACCCCAAAAGCGCTTAGCGCATCCCCCCGAACTGATAGCTGACTCCCGCCAGGAGTTCGTCGGCATTCTGGCTCGGCCCGTAGGTGGTGCGCGGATCGACGATCAGGTCATACTCGGCGCGAAGATTGACGTTGCGCGCGAGGCGATAGCTCACACCCGCCCCTATGAGCGGCCGCGTGGTGCTGCGTATGTTGACGCTCGGATCGCTATAAATGGTTGCGATACCGCCGCGCGCCAGGAAGTACATGCCGCGGACCTGCGTGATCGGCGTCCGGTAGAGGGCGGTCGCTGTGAACATGCCGATCTTCCCCGGGTTCGCGCTCAATGCCTGATAACCGACCTCGACGCCGAGCGGAAACGAACGCGTCGACAGACCGGCATACACACCTATCGGCGAGGTACCCGTCAGCGCCCCACCAGTCAGACCCAGATCGCCACCGACCCAGACCCGAGCAAGACTTGTAGCCGGATACACACTGAGGGCCATGAGGCCTGCCATTACCAATCGGCTTCGCATATCATCATCTCCTTTGACAGAATGGCTCTTCTTATTGCGCGCGCCACCATGGCTCGCGGGACGGGGTAGTCTAAACGCTCCGTGGATCAGCGGAAAGCGGAAACGCCGGGCCCTTCGGGGCCCACCCACAACAGGGAACGTGACCCAACCCCCGTCGTCGGCGACTACGATAACATGCAAAGAGCCACCGGCAAGGCGACCTGCGGGATCGCGAGCCCGCTTCCCGACAAAACCCCCGAGACGGCCGACCGGTCGGCCGCCGGCCCGCGATCGCGCCTATCCCAGTCGATCCTCAAGCTTCGTGAAAAACCACCCTCACGGACAAGCGATAAGCCCGCCGAGGCCGCGCACCACCACCCAGGCTCAGCACGTTCACGACCCCGATGACACGCGCAGGTCTCTGTCCCAAGCCTCGGTGCAGAAAACCGCGCAAGCGCCCATCGCCCGGAAAAAGCCACGGGGCGCGGGAAATGGACAAGGCACAAACGCTACCGTAGAATGGGTCTATGGGCGTGTCATTACGACAGTCGTTCGCCAAGCATTCTTAATAAAGTCCTATAAAAGGCGAAGGACGGGGCGCAACCGAAGCGCAGCAAACGGCGGGCTGGGGTTGGTCCGCGCGCATCGTGATAACCATCAGGGAAACACACGGAAAATAGTGCCCGACTGACGGGCCGACGCGACGAATAGAGACGTTAAAACGTCTGATTCGCCGTGACGGGCTCGCTCGGGCTTCGCCGGCCTTCGTACGGCCCTCGTGGCCTTCGGAAGGCGGCTTTTTCGGATTAGTGGCGAACCTGATGCGTGCGTACGGCCAAGCAATTCGTCTAGCGGTGCTCACGGTGATGCTCGCGCTCAGCTTCAGCGTGCGCGCGCTTCCTTTGAGCGTCGCCTTCTACTACGGCGCCCATCCCCCCCACCGATCCTTGCGCGCCTTTCGTTGGGTGGTCGTCCAGCCTCAGGCCCACTTTTCACCGCGCCGCTTCGATCGCGGCGATCGCCTGGCCTTTGCCTACGCCAGCGCAGGCGAGGTCGCCGCCCATGAGCACGCGTGGCTGCCACAAGGCTGCCGCCTCGGCAAGGACCCGGCCTGGGACACGATCATCGTCAACGAGGCACGGCGCACATGCCGCCAGGCCCTGTTGCGCCACGTGATCGCTCCTTTATGGAAACGCGGATATCGCGCCTTTTTCCTCGACAACCTCGACGCCTACCGCCAGGTCACAAAGACGCCGACGGCAAGACATGCGCAGCAACAAGGCCTCATCCGTCTGATTCAGACCCTGAAGACCCGCCACCCGCGCACCCAAATCATCCTGAATCGAGGGTTCGCTCTTCTGTCGACGATTCACAGTCTGGTATCGGCGGTCGCGGCCGAATCCTTGTTCGACGGTTGGGACCAGGCCAGCGGACACTATGTCCCGGTGCCGGCCGCCACGCGCCAACGCCTACTGAAAAAACTTCAAGACGCCCAGCACCTCGGCTTGCCGGTGGTGGCCATCGACTACCTGCCGGCTGCCAAACGGCGTCAGGCGATCGTCGATGCGCGGCGCATAAGCGCCTTAGGTGTCATCCCTTATGTCACCAACAGCCGCCTGTCTCTGCTGGGCGTAGGCCGCGTCCGTGTCATGCCGCGCAAGATCCTCATGCTCTATAGCGGACCTATGGATGCGCAGCACACCTCACTCAACTGGTACGCGGCCATGCCCCTCAATTATCTGGGCTATAGCACGCGGATTCAAAACGTGGCTGCGGGCCTGCCGCACGGCACCTTGGCGGGCCGCTATGCCGGCATCGTCACATGGTTCGAAGACGACCATATCCCGAAGGCGGACGCGGTCTACCGCTTCCTGCGCCGGCAGATGCGCGAGGGCGTACCGGTCGCCATCCTCGGAAATTTCGGCTTCCCCGTCGACGCCGCGCACCTGCGCCCGCTGGGACTTTCCGTAGGACGCGTCCCCAACGGCCTCACCCGCAATCACGTGGCGGCAAGCGACGCGCGGTATATGGGCTTTGAGGCGCGTCCGGCGCCGGCTGCGCCCGACGACTTCCTGCCGCTTACGCTGCGCCAAGGGCACGCCCTGCTCACGCTGCGAGCCGCGCAAGGCCCCATCGAAGACACAGTCGGGCTCACCCCCTGGGGCGGCTACGCCCTCGCGCCCGACGTGGTGGCAAACCTTGGTGCCGTATCGCGCGGCGGGCACGGGGCGCCGGCGGCTTGGGTGCTGAACCCGTTTCGATTTTTCCGCAAGGCCCTGCGGCTGCCGGCCATGCCTGTCCCGGACACCACGACCGAGAGCGGCCGGCGCCTGCTCATGGCCCAGATCGACGGCGATGGATTCGCCAACAAGACCTGGATCTATCGCTATCGCGGGCAGTACGCGGCGCAGGTGATCCTGAGCCAGATCCTGGACGAATACCGCATCCCGACGTCGGCCTCCTTCATCGTGTCCTACTTTACGCGCGACGGCTTATTCCCAAAGCAGGCGCCGCAACTCACAGCGATCGCGCGACGTATAGCGGCCCTGCCCTGGGTGGAGGTCGCCTCGCACACCTTCTCGCATCCCTTCGACTGGCCCGCCCTCGAGCACGACCCGGCGCTCATGGGACACAAGGGCGATATGCGCTATGGCTACGCGCTCAAGGTCCCGGGCTACACGCGCTTTAGCGCCCACAAGGAAATCGTCTGGGCCGATCACTGGATCGACACGCACATTGCGCCGCCCGGTAAACACGTCTCGCTCATCCAGTGGTCCGGGAACTGTGACCCGGACGCGCGGGTATTGGCTCTGAGCTATAGCGCCCATGTCCTGAACATCAATGGCGGCGGCGCCACCGAGACTGATGCCGACCCCTTCGTCACCAAGGTGCGTGGGCTGGGGCTCTACAAGGGCCGCGATTTTCAGGTCTACGCACCCATGCAAGACGAGAACGTCTACACCCATGGTTGGAAAAGCCCTTACTACTACGGCTACATCCGCGTAATCCAGACGTTCAAACTGACCGACACCCCCAGGCGCCTCAAGCCGCTCGATATCTATTACCACTTTTATTCGGGGGCCCGCATCGCCGGCTTGCGCGCCCTACGGCGCGTGATCGTGTGGGCGCTGCACCAGAGGACGGACCCCATCTTTCCGTCTCATTTCGCACGCATCGCCGTGGATTTCGGGCATGCGGTGGTTGCCCGCGGGGCGCAGGGCTGGATCGTCCATGACGCAGGCGCGGTGCGGGAATGGCGTATCCCGGCACGCCTCGGTTACCCGCGCTTGGACGCGGATTCAGGGGTCGTGGGCTTCGATCGCCATGGGGCGGTGCGCTATATCCATGTCGTCCCCCCAAGCCCCGGGCAGGCCGTGCGCATCCGCTTGACGCGTATAAGACCGCATAAACCCTATCTTCACGATGCCAACGCCACCGTCACGAGCGCGTCGCGCAGAGGCGCGGATCTCGCCTTCGCCTTGCGGGGCAACGCGCCCCTGTCGTTTCGACTCGGCAATACCGTGGACTGTCGCGTGACCGACGGGCCTCAACCTCTCGTCGGGCGCCGGCACGGACCCCTCATCGACTATCACCTGGAGGCTCGCCATGGCCACTTTGCGGTCGTCTGCCCCTGATATCGTGCGTGAGCGCTTTGCGCCCCCCGCCCTGATTGCCGGTCTCGCGCTTGGCATCGTCCTTGCGCTCGCGCTGCTCTTCGACCCTCGGTCCTTTTTGCAGCGTATCCGACATTCTCACGCGGCCTCGGTCGACCTCTATTTCGTGAAGGCACTCGCGCACATAACCCGCGACCGCAGTGTCATGCTCCTGCTCGCGCGCCGCGAAGTCGAGACCGGGCACAACATCGCCGCCTTACGCCTATTAGCGTCGATGCTTGCAGCCACACCAAGCCTTGGCTTCCAAGAGCGGGTGCGCTGGCTCTACTATCGCGACCTGCTTGCCATCAACTACCGCACCCCGCAAGGCGGCCCCGCGCGGGCGCGCAACGAGCACGCCCTGCGGCTGCTCATAGGCCAACTGCGCGCAGGCGCGAATGAGCGCGCGCTGTACGGACTCGCCCAAGAAGCGACGCTGGTGCACGATGAGGGCGCGGCGATGAGCATCTATCAGGGTCTCGCCCATCGTAATCACGCGCAGCGGTCAAAGCTCTATGCGCTGGCGGCCACCGCCGCTGAAGGCCTCCATCATCCACGGGAGGCGGCACGCCTGTATTTCTTGGCGCAGACCTACGCCTCCACCCGCAAGGCGGCGACACGGGACTTTCTGGCCGCACTACAGGTGCTGCAAAGCCATAATGAGCCGCTACTCGCGCTGCGGGAAGGCGGCCGCCATCTCGGCCGGCTCGCCGATGACCCTGCGATTCTCCGGCGCCTGATCGTCCTGGCGCGAGCCGCGGATAAACCCAAGATCGCCGCAGCATACGCGCGGCGACTGCTGCGCATGTAAGAGCCATGCCGCGCATGCCCCGACTCCTGGCCCTCTGCGCCGCTATCGCGGCGACTGCCGCCCCGTGCCCGGCCGCCCATGCCGGTGCCCTGGAGCATGGTGTACCGCGCGAACCCTATAATCGCCGCGACTACGCGCTCTCCTACAAGGTTTTCCTGAACGCCGGAGAGGTGCGCAATGCCTACGAGGTGGCCCTGGTGGCGGTCAAGAACCGCCCTAAGGATCGGACCTGGCGCGCCAGGCTTGCGCAGACCGCTCTCTGGACGGGGCACGATCATGTCGCGCTGCGCGCCATGGTCTATCTCGCACGTCACGGCGATCTCTCGTACATCAAACCTGCGTGGACGCTCGCAAGCGGCCTGTCGGCCTTCACGCGACTGACCCAACTGCTTGCGCTGCGCCTGCAACGCCACCCGAACGCGCCGGCCCTCGTGGAAGAAATGAGCAGCCTCTATCAAATCCAGGGGCATCCGCGACGGGCGATCCTATGGCTCGAGGCGGCCATGCGCAAAGACCCCCACCGGCGCTATCTTTGGGCTATCATCACGCTCGAAGACAGCCTTGGGGAACGCCTGCGGGAACTTGCGGCCTTGCGGGACTACGAGCGCCGCTATGGGCCCACATCCCGGGTGCTCCTCACGGAGGCCTCGCTGCTCTATCGCGGCGGACACACCGGGCGCGCCTATCATCTGCTGAAACGGCATGCAGCCCAGATCTCGAAGCGACATTTCCGCTATTATCATACGCTGGGTGCCCTCGCCTGGGCGCGTCAGGACTTTGCCGTCGCGCGCACGGCCGCGCGCGTCCTCTACGCCCAGGGAATCGCCTCCCGCGCGGATTTGATCCATCTCGTACTCCTCGATGAAAAGAAACACCCGCAGGCTTCTTTTCTGCTGGCCCTGGAGGGCTACCGGCGCTACCACGCAGCGGCCTTCTTTTTCACCATGCTGAACCTGGCTGAACGACTTCACTCGCCCGCCTTGCTCATAAAGGCTTTCGCCCAGACACGTCGGCGCGACGACGCGGCCCTGGTCACTCACCCTTATTACTGGACGCAATTCGCCCGCTACCAGACACTTCAGGGGCACGGCTCGGAGGCGGAGGGTATTTATCGAACGGCCTTGCGGCGTTTTCCCGGAAATACCAACATCCTCGAATCCTATCTGTGGTTTTTCGTGGCGACCGACAAGGCCCCGCGCCTCGCTGCGACCCTGCCCTCATGGGCGCGCACGGTGGACGCAAACCGCCCCCTTTGGCTCCCTTATGCCCTTTGTCTCTTGCGCATAGATGCGCCGCGCCTCGCACTCCCTTATCTGAAGGCCCTCTTGGCGCGCCACCCCGATGATCCGCAACTGCTGCTGCCCTTCGCCGACGCGCTGGCCCGCAGCGGTCGCGGCCAAGAAGCAATCTCGGTACGGCGGCGGGCCTTCGCGGAACTCTTCCGGCCGCAGGTAAGACCGCCGCGCCACGAACGCCGGATGCGCGCCGATCTCGCTATGAGCCTTGCCACGGCACCCGTGGCCCTGTCGCTGCTTCCCGCAAGCGCGCGCGCCGGGCACGGGAAGGCGGGTCGAGACCTGCTCTTGGGCTATGCGCTCGCCCGTGGCGCCTACGCCCCCGCCGCCGGCGCCATCGCGCGCGATCGGGGCCACGCGCCCGCATGGGCAATGCTTGCCACAGCGCTTGCCGAACGCAACGGCGCCCAACTGCGCGCACTCTTGGTCCGCCATCCGCGTACCCTCCCGCGCGGCGCCCAGGTCGATGCGGCGAGCGCGATCGGGGAACCGGCACGGGCGATTTCCGAGGCCTTCGCGAGCCTCAACCAGAACCGCTCCGATGGGGCTCTCGCGCACCACTATCGGCACCCATTGCTTGCCCAATCCGACCGCGTGAGCCAACGGACCCGATACCTGCAGAGCGCGGGCTTTAGCGTCATGGGGGCGGAGATCAACGTACGCCACATGGTCAACCCCGACACCGAGATCGAAGCGGGCGCGCGCGATGACCTGATCCAGCGCACGGACGCGACCCTGATCGGAACGACTCCGCCCTTCGATCGCTCTGAATACTTCCGCATCGGTCTTTTGCGCCGGTCCGGCGCATCTCAGTTGACCCTGGGGCGTCGATCGGCCGTGACACGCTTCGCCTACGCCCAGGCGAGCCTGCGCGCGAGTCTCTGGCCTCACACCAGCCAGACACTACGGCTGAACTACCACGCGCGCGCCTCCGACCTCCCCGCCTTATACCTGGGAGGCGTCAAAAACGGCTTCAGCCTGGAGAACACCGATACACTTACGGCCCGCGATAGCCTCGACGCCAAAGTCGCGTACCGAAGCTTCCGTGGCCAAGGGGGTGGCGATCTCGGCACGGGTCTTATCACATCCCTGGGCTACGACCACAAGATCTGGCGGAGCTATCCCGATATCACTGTCGACGCCGCGCTGTCGTTCGCGCACTACCGGGCCGCTCAGACGCTCCCTTCCGATCTGGTAGCGCTCTTGCCCGCGGGCAGCACCGGCCTGGGCCCCTTTGCCCTGCAAAGTTATGCCCAGGCCGGGGTCGGCATCCACTTCGGGGACCGCTATCGGCGCCATTACAGTCCCGACCTGCGCCCGTTCCTCGACCTTGATGTGTTCGAGGACAGCGTTACGCATGCCGGCTACGACGTGACCGTCGGGCTCGCGACGCCCGTGATCGGGCCCGACCATTTGGCGATCTATTACATGCGCAGCCAAGGCGGGATCGGCATCGAGAACCGTTTGCAGGCCGTCGGCTTGCGCTACAGCTATCACTTCAAACCGTAGGAGCAGAACATGAATGCCTTGAAATGGATCTCTTGCATCACGATGGCCACCACCTTATCGGGCTGCGCGAGCACCGCCTTGCACGCAAGTCCCGCGCCGCGCTTTGCGCACGGTGCGATAATCGCCGTTGCCCCGTTCGCCAACTATACGACCACCCCCGGCGCAGGTTCGCGGGCCGCCTCGATGACGACGAGCCTCTTGCTGGCCCACGGCCTGAAGAGCGCGCATGCCATGACGATGCACCAGAAAGATCGCCTGCCCCTGGGTCGCGCGCCCCAACCGGCGGCCTGGCTCGCTCAGGCGCGCGCCATGGGCGCCCGCTACGTCGTAGAGGGCGCGGTCCAGGAATGGCGCTATACCATAGGCCTGGATGGACAGCCGGCGGTGGCCGTCACCGTGAACCTGATCAGCGCCAAGAGCGGCCGCGTTCTCTGGACGGCCACCGGCAGCCGCAGCGGCTCGCCCCGCGAGAGCGTGGGGGTGCTCGCCGAGGACACCCTGAACGCCATAGTGCGCAGGTTGCTTTCGTGAATTTGCGCCACCGCCTAGCACCCTCCCTCCGGGCCCGCGCCTGGGGCGAGGCGGTTGCGATACCGGTAATTGCCATCGGGGTGGCGTTCGCGGTCAGACCAGGTGACCCCTTTCTTCTGAACGCGAGCTTCCCTTGGCTATGGTTCGCCCCGGTCCTGGTGGCCTTGCGTTATGGGCTAGCACCCGCGGTCTTGTCGCTCGGGATTCTCGTCCTGTCATTCGTAGCGGCACGCGTGGGACTACCGGAACTCCATCTGCGCGGCCTCCCGCAAGGACAATTCCTGGGTGGGGTCGTGCTCACGCTCTTGGCGGGTGAATACGGCTCCACATGGATCCTGCGGCTACGGCGGGCGGAACAAATGGGCCAGTATGCCACGCAACAGCTGGAAAGCCTGACACGCACGCTGCATGCGACGCGCATCTCGCACGACAGGCTCGAACAAACCATCATCGGCAAGCCCGTCACCTTGCGCGATTCGCTCCTCGATCTGCGGCGCGCCCTGGCGACCGACGGTGGAGCGCTCACCGAAGGACTCGCCGCGCGCCTCCTGCATTTGACCGCCTACCATGGCGGCTTCGAGCAGGCGGCGCTGTACGCAATCTCCGAGGGTGTCATCGAAGAACCGCCGCGCGCCTCGATCGGCGCCGCATTCGCCTTGGATCGCACCGATATCCTTGTGACGCGCTGCCTCGAAAAGCAACGCACGGCTTATTGGGCCGCAAATTCGCTCAAAGACGGAGCGCACAGCGCCTACCTGGTGACCGCCCCCATTGCAGCCTCCGACGGCACCATGGTCGGCCTGCTCGTCGTCGCGTCCATGCCCTTCTTGTTCCTAAACGACGAGAATCTCCTGACGGTGAGCGTTCTGCTCGCCTACTTCGCCGACGACGCTTATGCCACACGCGTGGCGCAGGAGGCGCAGGTCACGCTGCCGCACTGTCCACCCCGCTTCGCCGCTGAGACGGTGAAGCTCGCACGCGCCGCGCGCGAGCTTGGCCTCGAAAGCAGTCTCGTGACCATCACCATCGCCAAGGGGCCGCTGCGCGACCAGATACTCGACAATCTCACGACGCTCGCACGCGGCCTCGACGACAACTGGCGCATCCGCGAACCGGGCGCGTACCGACTTGTCACCCTCATTCCGTTTGGCAACCGTTCCGTGGCCGAAGGTTATATCGAGCGCGTGAGCGCCTACCTGGAGGAGCGCTTCAACATCAAGCCCGGGCCCACGACCTTTTCCGTGACCCTCCGGGAATTCGGCAACAAGGATGCGCTCACCCTTTTGAACGCGGCCGCGGGGGTGCGTCATGACCCCTGATATCGCATCCTACGTCCTCTCCCACGCCTCGCGCGCTGGCGTCGGACGCCCGTTCGACGAGCTGCCGACACGGCTTCTCTTTCTGTATATCGTGATCGCAAACGGCGTTCTGGCCTTGGCGCTGGCGCGCCCTATGGCGCACCTATTGCCCCCGTCTTACCGCGAACACCAGGCCTCCTGGCTCTTGGCCGTGATCATCGCTGCCATTCCGGGCCTCGGGCTTCTGATCGCACTCATCATCGCCGCCGGCATTACCCGACTTGCAAGCCATTCCTCTTTACCAGAACCGCAGACCCTGGGGCTGCCGGCCTTCGGCGCCGAGATGCGGGGACGACAACGCCACATGGGGGCCGGGGGTGCGTGGGCGATCCTACGCGCGAAGGATGCCGGGGTGGCGCGCGGGGTGCGCGCCTTGCTCTCGCTCGACCCGCGGCTCTCGCGCCAGACCTCCCCGCTCGTACGCAGTGCCCTGCGCCACCCGGAGGAAGACCTGCGGCTGCTCGCCTACGGACTCCTCGACCGGCGCGAGGGCAACCTGTCGGAGGCGATCAGCGAGGCCTTGACGCGCAGACAATCGCCCGGGCCTCAGGACGACGAGGGCCTCCTCGAAAAACGCCTGGCCTTTCTCTACTGGGAGCTTCTCTATCAAGACCTTTCCCGGGACCACCTCCGCCAGCACGCCATTCGCCGCGCGCAGACGCATGCCCTGGCCGCTTTGAAACGCCGCCCCAATGACCCCACGCTCCACGTCCTCATGGGGCGCATCGCCATGCTCGAGGGGCATTATCTGGCGGCCCGTACGCACTGCGAACGCGCCCTGGACCTGAACGCGGCCCCCGGACAGATCCTGCCCTACCTCGCCGAAACACGCTTTCGTCTCGGAGATTTCGCCGCCCTCAAATTGCTCGCGCGGGACTATCCGTCGCTTTGCGATGTGCCCACGATCGGGCCTGTGGTCCGCTTCTGGAACGCCACGCCATGACTTCCCCATTCCCCAAGGCCGACTCCGCCGATATCGCCCTATTGCTCGAGGGCACGTTCCCTTTTGTGAGCGGGGGCGTATCTTCATGGGTCCATCAGATGATCCGCGGTATGCCGGAATACCGCTTCGCGGTGGTGTTTCTTGGCAGCCGCCCCGAGGACTACGGCGAGGCGCGCTACGCGCTCCCCGAGAACCTCGTGCACCTCGAGACGCATTACCTCTTCGCCCCGGAGGAGATGCCTCCGCCCGAGACCCCACGGCGTATCAAAGGCACGACCGCCTGCCTACGGGACATCCATGCCAAGTTGCGTGAAAAAGGACCACAATCCCTACCGGAGGCCTTGCGCAACCTCGCGTTCTACGCCGAACGAGGCGGCACTCTCCCGCTCAAGGAATTCCTGTATGGCGAGGACAGCTGGGCCCATATCACCGCGACATATGAGGAACGCTGCACCGACCCCTCCTTCGTCGATTACTTCTGGACGGTGCGCAACATGCACCTCCCCATCTGGCGGCTCGCCGACATTGCCCGCAGCCTGATACCAGCGCGCGTCTACCACACAGTGTCCACAGGTTACGCGGGCCTCCTGGGGGCGCTCTTGCACTGGCATACAGGACGTCGGCTGATCTTGAGCGAACACGGCATCTACACAAAGGAGCGGCGCATTGACCTTCTGAATGCCCCCTGGGTCGCGGATCGGCGCAGCCGCCTGGAACGTGATCCGAGCGAGATCAGTTATTTGCGGGAACTTTGGATCGCTTTTTTCGAATCGCTCGGGCGCATCTGCTACGAGGCCTCGGAGACCATCATCGCCCTCTACCCGGAGGCGCAGGCCCGCCAGATCGCCGATGGCGCGGACCCACGTCGCAGCCTCATCATTCCAAACGGCGTGCCCGTCGCTCCGTTCAAAGCCGTGCGCACGCCCCGCCCCGACACCTCATTTGCCGCGCCGGTCTTGTGTCTACTCGGCCGCGTCACGCCGATCAAGGATATCAAGACCTTCATACGCGCCATGAGCGCCGTGATCGAGACGATCCCGGGCGCGCAAGGGTGGATCGTGGGTCCCGAGGAAGAGGACCCGGCATACGCGGTCGAATGCCACAACCTCGTAGACACCCTCGAGCTCACCGCGCACGTCCACTTCAAGGGGTTCCATCGGGTGACCGACATTCTGCCGCAGGTCCACCTGCTGGTCCTAAGCTCTATCAGCGAAGGCCTGCCGCTCGTGGTGCTCGAGGGCTTCGCCGCCGGTGTCCCGGCGGTGTGCACCGACGTCGGCGCCTGTCGCCAACTGGTTCTTGGCGGCGAAGGCGACGCCCTGGGGCCCGCCGGCGACGTCACGGGCATCGCCGATCCGCAGGCGCTGGCACACGCCGCCATCGCCCTGCTCCAGGACCCGGCCCGATGGCGCGCGGCGCAGGCGGCCGCCATAGCCCGCGTCGAGACCCATTACGCCGATACGCTCGTATTCGAGCGCTACCGGGCACTATACGCACAGACCCACGATGACCCATAGGCGGCATCGGGGACGATTTCCCGGGGCGCGCACCCATCGCCCCTCTGACACGAAGAGGCGCAGATCATGGCAGGCATAGGCTTCGAGCTCCGCAAGCTCATGCGGCACAACGATTACCTGGGCGTCGTGCGCGCCTACTCCTACGCCGGCATCATAGGTGCGGGCCCGTGGGTGATCTCCATCCTTGGGGTCATCCTCCTTGGGTTCCTCAGCATGCACCACGTCTTCCCACCCCGCCTCATAAGCGAGTTTCAGACGTCGGTCACCTACCTGATCGCCGTAAGTCTGATATTCGGGGGACTCTGGCAGCTCGCCTTCACACGCTACGTCGCCGACCGGGTGTTTGCGCGCGAACACGATCGCGTGCTCCCCAATCTGAACGGGCTTTTGATCGTCGCCATGGGCAGCGCGCTGGTGGTGGCGGTGCCAATCGGTTTCTTCCTGTTCACGGGTACCGGCCTCGTCTATCGGCTGTTGATGATAGCGCTCTTTTCACTCCTGACCGGCGTGTGGGTAGTGGCGGTCATGTTGACCGGGCTCAAGCATTATCACGCCATCCTCGCGAGTTTCGCCGCCGCCTACGCGACGGCGCTCGGCGTCGGGCTACTACTACGCCCCTACGGGCTCGTCGGACTGCTGTTCGCCTTCCTGTTGGGGCAGAGCCTGTTGTTCGCGGGCCTCCTCGCCGCCGTCTACCGCGACTACCCCTCTCCGGACTTCCTCGCCTTCGACTTTCTAAAGCGCGGGCGCATGTATCCCTCGCTACTCGCCTGCGGCCTCTTGTACAACGCCGCCATCTGGGCCGACAAGGCCGTGTTCTGGTTCACGCCTGCCACGAGCCAACCCATCATAGGCCCCCTGCGGGCATCGGCCGTATATGACCTCCCCATCTTCCTGGCCTACCTCTCCATCATCCCCGGCATGGCCGTGTTTCTCATGCGCGTCGAGACCGATTTCGTCGAGTATTACGACCGCTTCTACGAAGGCGTCCGCGAAGGCGGGAGCCTCTCCTATATACGCAATATGCGCAACGGCATGGTGACGAGCGCCAAGAGCGGCATCTTCGATATCATCAAGGTCCAGTCGCTCACCACGATTCTTGCCTTCGTGATCGGGCCTTCGGTCTTGCGGTCTCTTGGGATTTCGCTCCTCTATGTCCCGCTCTTCAAGATCGATGTGGTCGGCGCGGGGCTTCAGGTGGCGCTCATGGGCATCCTCAACATCTTCTTCTATCTCGATCGCCGATCGCGCGCGGTGGGGCTCGCTGCGATCTTCCTTGCCCTGAATCTAGGACTCTCGCTGGCAAGCACCTACCTCGGGCTTTACTACTATGGTTATGGTTTCTCAGTCTCGTTGCTGGTAACGGTTCTCGTAGGGCTGGCGTGGCTCGATCGCGACATGGAAGCGGTCGAATATCAGACCTTCATGCTGCAACCGTGGACCCGCTGACCGCAAACGGGCTGTCACATAGCCTTCATGGCGTCGGGAGATAGTGACGCTACGACACGACAAACATCGAAAGTGGCCTACATTCCGGCCCGGCAGCGGATCGGTGTCCGCAGTCGCGATGGCGGGCAGGAGGACATCATGACGAATACCGCACTTCAATGGACCCCAAAGACCAATCCCCTCCCGCCCTTCGGCCCCCCGGAAAGCTTTCTTGCGCAGGATGGCGAGGCCGCCGTGGCCCATCACGACGGGCTTGTCATGGAAAGCGTCTTCCAGCCGATTTTTAGCGTCGCCCAACGTCGCGTAGTCGGTCACGAAGCCCTGCTGCGCGCCCACCGCCCCAACGGCGACCGAGTCTCACCCCTCGAGGTCTTCGGTGCGGTGCGGTCCGATGCCGAGGCCGTCCATATCGACCGCTTGACGCGCTTCCTGCATGTCAGAAACTTCCTGCGCCTCGGGTGCGAGACACAGTGGCTCTTTCTCAATATCGACATGCGGTCCATCATCTCCCGCGAAAACCACAGCCCCTTCCTCGGTCGGCTGCTGCGTCACTTCGCGATCCAAGGGGGCAGGCTCGTCGTCGAGATCCTCGAGGGTGCGGTGGCCGATCCGGCGCGTCTGGCGGAAGCGGTCGCCTACTTCCGAAGCCGCGGCTGCCTGACCGCCATAGACGACTTCGGGTCCGGCCACTCGAACTTCGATCGCCTCTGGAATCTGTCTCCGGAGTTCGTCAAACTCGACCGGTCCCTCATCGCACAAAGCATCGGGAATCGGCGCATCCGCAACCTCCTCCCGCACTTGGTCGCGCTCCTGCACGAGATCGGAGCGCTGGTCGTCATGGAGGGGATAGAGACCGAGGACCAGGGGCTGATCGCCCTCGATAGTGGCGTGGATCTCATGCAGGGCTTTCTGCTGGGACGGCCACGCTCGACCCCCGCCGAAGAGGAGCCCGCGGTGCTGTCGACACTCTGTGACCGCTTGCGCATCGCAGCCGCGTCCTCCCAGAACCCCGCGCAGGCGGTCGACGTGGTGTTCGCCGCCATGATCACCCGCCTGAAAGACGGCCTACCACTTGGCGACGCGTGCGCGGCCTTCGACGGCCAAGAGGGCGTGCTGCGCGCCTATCTTCTCGATCGGGACGGACGCGAAATCGGAAGCCCCTACATTCCCGCATCGCGCGTGGCCGGCACCGATCCGCGCTATGCCCCGCTCGCCCATGCCTCGGGGACCGAGCACCTCTCGCGGCCCTACGTACGCAGGGCCCTCGAGCAACCGGGGCGTATGCAACGAACGCGGCCGTATTTCTCGCTCGCCGACGCGACCCTTTGCGTCACGCTTGCCTGCGCCTACGAGATCGCGGGCGCGACCCGGGTCTTCTGTTGCGATCTCGTGCCCTACGAGGGCGGCGGCACGCCACGGCCCTGAGGCTGATCGACCGCCGGGCGAAGGGGTCGCGGCCTTCGTGCGACCCGGATCTCAGGATGTCCGGTAACCCTCCGGATTACGCTCTTGCCAACGCCATGCATCGGCGCACATCCGATCAAGATCGTAGACCGCCCGCCACCCGAGCAGCCGATGCGCGGCCTCGGGATCCGCATAACACTGCGCGATATCACCCGGCCTGCGCGCCTCGATCCTGTAGGGGATCGGCCGCCCACAGGCGCGCCCGAAGGCTGCCACCATGTCCAGCACCGAGTAGCCGCGGCCGGTCCCAAAGTTCACAGTCAGCATGCCCTCATGGGCCGCGAGGTAATGCAACGCCGCCACATGCCCCTCTGCCAGATCGACGACATGGATATAGTCGCGCACACCGGTGCCGTCCGGCGTGTCATAGTCGGCGCCAAATATCCGCAAAAGCGGCCGTCGGCCGACAGCGACCTGACAGATATAGGGCATGAGATTATTAGGGACGTCCTGCGGGTCCTCTCCCACGAGACCGCTTTCATGAGCACCGACGGGATTGAAGTAGCGCAACCGGGCGATCCGCCAATGCGCATCAGCGGCGACGATATCCGCTAACACGTCCTCGATCATGATCTTGGAGCGCCCGTAGGCGTTGGTGGCCGCACGCGGGAAGTCTTCGCGTATGGGGACCTTCGTCGGGTTCCCGTAAACGGTCGCCGAGGAGGAGAACACAAAGGTCTTCACGCCGGCCTTCTGCATGGCCCGCAGGAGCGTCACCGTGCCCTGGACATTGTTTTCATAATAAAGAAGCGGCTTCTCGACCGACTCCCCCACCGCCTTAAGACCCGCGAAATGGATCACGCCGTCGAAGCCATGATCGCCCAAGAGACGGTCCAGGGCCGCAGCGTCGCGCACGTCGCCCTGCACGAAGACGGGCCGGGCGCCGGCGATCATAGCCATGCGGTCCACGACCGCGACGCGGCTATTTGATAGATTGTCCCAAAGGACCACGTCATGGCCCGCCTCCATGAGGCAGAGCGCGGTATGCGAACCGATATACCCGGTGCCGCCCGTGACCAATATCTTCATACCTCCCCCTGACCTCAAAGCCCCGATCTCGCAGTGCCGCTCAAAGCGCGTTAAGGTACACGAGGGCGATCCGCGCCGCCACGGCGCAGAACGCCCCTTAAGGCCAGGCCCGTGGCCGCGAACACTATGGACCCGCGTACGGGCCCGATGCACGGGAGCCCGCCCAAGGCTTAAGCTCCGAGGCTCGGGCGTGGGCGCCCCGCCCGTCACCTGTCTTCAGGGGCTGGCCGGCGCGCGCGGCCGATGGCGAGGAGTACTCACGCTTCCTGGGCGATGGTGTGGCCCGGCCGGTATTCTACGGATAGAGAGAAGACGCCGCTCGGCGGGAGGGATGATATGCGCCAAAACTTTGCGCCTGCGCGCGCCGTCCGTTTTCAGTTCGAGAAGTGCCGCGCGACCGTGGCGGCCGACACCCCGGGAACACGGGAATGGCGTCGCCGCTTCTGGCTGCGCGAGGGGGTCATGGGCCTGGGCGAGGCGGGCATGGTCCTCCTCGGCGCCTCCGCGCTCTGGCACCTCGCCGGTTCCCTGCCCGCGCCACTGCACATGATCGGCCTCCTGCTCGGGTCGCTTGTGCTCTCGGCACGAGTCGTCTCGGCGGCGAGCCAGTCCGTGGCCCGCTTCCGTACCCTCGATCACGATATCGTGCACTATCGCGCCCACCAAGCGTATATCGACGCACAGATCCTGAGCACCACCTTAGCCACGCTCGCCCTCTGGTCGATCTCCGAAAAAGAGGTCGTGGCGGCGGGCCTTGTCCCTGACGGGCGCGCGGCTGCACACGATGGCAAGCGGTGCGGCCCGCGGACCGAGACCTAAGACCCCGCGTTCAGGATCGCGGGGCGGGCCGTCTCGGCACAGCGATATAACCGGGCCACTCCTCGAGGCGCCGAAACCAGGCGTGGATCGCCGGATAGCCATCGAGAGGGAAACCGCTCTCCGGGAAGAGCGCGGTGTAGGGGTAACAGGCGATGTCGGCGATAGTCGGATGATCCGCGGCAAGCCAGGCATGATCCGTCAGACGCCCCTCGAGGGCCGCAAATGCCGCCTCGGCCATGCGACGCGATTCCTCCAAGGTTCCGGTCTGGCCCAAGCTGCTTTTGATGTTCAAGCCGATGACCCGCGCCCGCGCCGTGCCGTAGCGCCCCTCATTCTGTTCGAGCGCGAGCCACTGCATGACCCGCGCCATGCCCAGGGGATCCCCGGGCAACCAGCGCTCCCCACCATAGCGCCGCGCGAGATAGACGAGTATGGCCGTCGAGTCCCAGATCGCCTCGCCCTCGTCTGTGATCAGCACAGGGATCTGGCCGCGAGGATTCAAGCGCAGAAACTCAGGACTGCGCTGCGCGCCCGCATCGAGGGACACGGGCACACGCTCGTAGTCCTGCCCGAGAAACGAGAGCAGCAGACGAATCTTGTAACAATTGCCCGATCGTTCGAGATCGTAGAGTCTCATAACACGCCTCGTGTGAATGCCCGGGAGAAATGGCGCAGCCCATGACAAGGCCTCCCCCCCCCCACGCATCTTTTTGAAAAGCCATCCCCGGGGAACACGTTTCATCCGGAGCGCCTATTACGACAGGCGGCCGGGCGTCCCTTAGGCCCCCTCGTCTCCGGTCGCCACCGGCCGCGCCGGATCGCTCACCCACGCACTCCACGAGCCCGGATACAAGGCTGTAAACCCAAAGCCCGCCCGCGCCATGGCCAACACATTGTGGCAGGCCGATACCCCGGAGCCGCAGTAATGGACGATCTCCGCTGCCGGCCGGCCATCCAGCACCGCTAGGTAATCCCGGCGCAACTCTTCCGGCGAGCGGAAAGTCCGGTCCTCGCGGAGATTTTGTTCGAAGGGCCGGTTGCGCGCGCCAGGGATATGCCCGGCCACGGGATCGAGCGGTTCCGTGGTGCCCCGGTAACGCGCCACGCCCCGGGCGTCCACCAACAGCCGATGTCCATTGGCCACCACCGCCTCGACCTCGGCGTCATTAAGCCAGCTGCCTTCGGCGAGCCCCGACGGTCGAGGATAAGGGGCCTGCACGGCAACGGACGGCACCACAGTCGTGAGCGGGTGCTCCTCGGAACACCAGGCGGCGAGCCCGCCATCGAGCACCGCCACCGCCTCATGCCCCCACCAAACGCGCAAGAGCCACCAGAGACGGCTCGCGTACACCGAGGTCTCCTCGTCGTAGGCCACAACCTGTGTTGCCGGACCGATCCCAAACCCCTTCAAGGTCTCCGCGAAGGCCTCCACGGACGGCAAGGGATGGCGTCCGGAACGCGCGTCACGCGGACCCGAGAGGTGGCGCTCCAGATCGGCATAGCGCGCCCCCGGCACGTGTCCCTCGCGGTAGGCCGCAAGCCCGGCCTCGGGCGCGCTCAAGATAAATCGGCAATCGAGAATGACCCATGTCGGGTCGTTTAAATGCGCAGCCACGAGGGCTGGTGTGACGAGATCGCTGTAACGGGGCATAAGCCACCTCCCCTAGGGATTCTAGGGAGGACCCGGGTCCAGTGTCAAAAGCTGGCGTATTTCCTCGAGCCCTTCGGCGAGCAAGGCCAACGCCTCGGCGCGCCCCTCGCGTGCCGGCTCCGCCTCCTGCGTGAGACGATTGCGCGCCCCGCTTATGGTGAAGCCTTCGATATAGAGAAGGTTTCGGATCTCGCGAATGACATGGACGTCGTGATGTTGGTAGTAGCGGCGGTTACCGCGCCGCTTCACTGACTGCAGCTTTGGAAATTCCTGCTCCCAATAACGCAGGACGTGCGGCTTTACCCGGCAGAGCTCACTTACCTCACTGATGGTGAAGTAGCGCTTCCCCGGAATCGGGGGCAGTTCACTGTTATCCCCCGGATCGAGCATGGCCGTCGACCCGCTCTTTCAGCTTATGACTGGCGCGGAAGGTTACCACGCGGCGCTCGGCGATGGGGATCTCTTCGCCGGTCTTGGGATTGCGTCCCGGCCTGCGACCCTTCTTCCGGATATCGAAATTCCCGAATCCCGACAACTTCACGGTCTCCCCCTGGCCTAAGGTCTCGCAAATCTTCTCGAAAAAGAGCTCGACAAAATCCTTGGCCTCGCGCTTATTCAGCCCAAGCTCAAGGAACAACGCTTCCGCGAGGTCCGCCTTCGTCAGTGCCATGGCGCCTTCCCTTGACGTAATCGGTTTTTCTTATTGTCGGAGCACCGCTCCGTAAGTGGTCGCGAGCGACTCCACAACGCGCGCCACAAGCCCTTCTACAACCTCATCCGTAAGAGTGCGCGAGAAGTCCTGCAAGGTCAAGCCCAAGGCCAAACTTTTCTTTCCTAAATCAAGACCTTTGCCCTGATACACATCAAACACAACGAGCCCCTGCAGAAGGGCCCCGGCGCTCCGACGAACGGTATCCAGGACGTCCCCGGCAGCTGTCGTAGCGGGCACCACCACGGCCAGATCGCGGCGCACCGACGGGAAGCGTGGCGGCTCAACCGCGCCGCCTGCGGCCTGCGCCTCAAAAAGGGATGCCGATAGCTCGAAAACAAACACCGGCTCCTCGAAACCGAGCCGTTCGCGATGGCCGCCCGCGAGACCACCCACAAAGCCCACAGGGTGCCCGGCGACGGTGATCGCCGCGCCCAGACCCTTTTGCAGAAACGGCGCGGCCCCGTCCGGGCTTACTCGAGCCGTCTGCCCGACCAGCGCGCACAGGGCCTCGACATCGCCTTTGACATCGAAGAAGTCCACCGGCCGCGCCGGCGCCCCCCATTGTTCAGGCAGGGCCGGGCCCAAGGCCACGCCCGCGATCTTCATCTCCTCGCGTACGCCGGCGCCCGCGGGATCGGCCGTAAAGCAGGTCCCGATCTCAAAAAGCCGCACCCGCCCCTGTTGGCGCCGGCGATTGTGGAGTGCGGTGGCGAGCAAGCCGGGAACGAGACTGGCGCGCAGCTCCGACCAGGGGCCAGCCAGGGGGTTACGCAGGGCGAGGCTTGAGGAGACCTCCAGCTGCGCCTGCTCCCCCGGATCGACCAGGCTGAAGGTTATGGCCTCCTGATAATCACGGTCCACGAGCAAGTCGGCGGCGCGACGCCGTCCCGAGGGCGCAGACCGCGCCGCCCCCGGGGTATACGGGAGCTCGACCGTCGGAATCTCGTCGTAGCCGAGAAGACGCGCGACCTCCTCGATGAGATCGATCTCACCACGCACATCGAACCGGAAAGACGGCGCCGTCACGAGCAAACCCCCATGCGAGGCCGCCACAGCCATCCCCAGACCCTTCAGAAGGCGCGCGACCCGGGCCCGCGGTACCGCCACGCCGAGCAGCTGGCGTACGCGCTCCAGGCGCAGGCGGATTGGCTCGCGGCGCGGCCCATAGTCGGGCGCGCGATGTTCGGCGGCCGGACTGGCGACTCCGCCTGCGATCTTCAAAATCAGGGCCGTGGCGCGCTCGAGGGCAAGCCCGCAGAGCTCAGGGTCGACACCGCGTTCGAAGCGCAGGGCAGCCTCGGTGGTCAGCCCCAGGCGCCGCGCGGTCTGCGAGAGGGTGTCGGGACGAAAATGTGCCGCCTCGAGCAGGATGCTACGCGTCGTAGGACCCACGGCCGCGCGCCGCCCCCCCATGACGCCGGCGATGGCAAGCGGCCCCTCGGCGTCGGCGATGATGAGATCCGTAGCCTGCAGGACGCACGTCTGGCCGTCGAGAAGCGTGATCTCCTCGCCTGGGCGTGCAAGCCGCACTGCCACATCGCCGCGTATCGACGCCGCATCGAAGGCGTGCAGAGGTTGGCCGAGATCAAACAGAATATAATTGGTGACATCCACGACGGCTTGGCGCGCGGAGGCCCCACTCAAGCGAAGACGCTCGACGAGCCACCCGGGGCTCGTGGCCGTCGGTTCCAAGCCACTCACAAGCCGCGCACAATACCGCGGACACCGTGACGGATCCTGCACAGCCACGCGCGGAGTGACCCCGCTCGTCTTCAGGGCCCGGGGCCGCGGGGCCCGGTAACGACCGTCGGTGAGTGCCGCGATCTCGCGCGCCATGCCTTTGACGCTCAGGCAATCGCCTCGATTCGGTGTGACCGCCACATCCAGATAGGGATCCGCGAACCGGAAATAGTCCGCGAGCCCCACACCCACTGGAGCGTCGGCCGGCAACTCCCACAGCCCTTCGGTGGCGGGCAGCCCCAGTTCGCCGCCCGAGCACAACATCCCCTGGGATCGCACGCCGCGCAACTCGGTCTCGGCGATGGTCCGATCCCCGAGCACCGCCCCTGGCAGGGCAAGCGGCGCCTTCAGACCCACGCGCGCATTCGGCGCACCGCATACGACCGTACGCCGCTCGCCGCCCGCCTCCACCTCGCAGACCCGCAGGCGCTCCGCATTGGGGTGCGCCGTGGTGGCCATAATGCGCGCCACCACGACCCCCGGAAGCATGGGCCCCGCGATGCCCGCGCCCTCGACCTCGAAGCCGCCGCGGGTCAAGACCGCGGCCAGCGCCTCGAAGGGCAACCGCGAATCCAGCCACTCACTCAGCCACTGTTTGCCTATACGCACGGGCTTATCGCAGGCTCCTCAAGAAACGCAGATCATTCTCATAAAAAAGCCGGACATCCGGCACCCCGTCTTTCAGCATGAGCAGGCGCTCGACCCCCATACCGAAGGCGAAACCGGTAAACCGCTCGGCATCGATCCCGATACGCCCCAGCACATCCGGGTGCACAAGCCCACAACCGAGGATCTCGATAAAACCCGTCCCCTTACAAACCCGGCAACCCTGGCCACCACAGAGGAGACAGCCGATATCCACCTCGGCAGAGGGCTCTGTGAACGGAAAATAGGAGGGCCGCAGCCGCATCGCAAGCGGGCGCTCGAAGAAGGCCTCGAGGAAGGCCTTGAGGGTCGCCTTCAGGTGGCCCATGTGGATACCCTCGGCCACCACCAGACCTTCGATCTGATGGAACACCGGGCTATGCGTGGGATCGGGGGCATCCGAGCGATAGACGCGCCCGGGCGCTATGATACGTAGCGGCGGCTCGTGGGCCTCCATGAAGCGAATCTGCACAGTCGACGTGTGCGTGCGCAAAAGCCCGCCGGTCGCCAGATAGAAGGTGTCGTGCATGGCCCGCGCCGGGTGATGGGCGGGGATATTCAGGGCCTCGAAATTATGGAACTCGTCCTCAACCTCAGGCCCTTCCGTCCAACTGAAACCGAGCGCCGCGAAGATATCTTCGATACGCCGCAGGGCCTTGGTGAGCGGATGCAGGCCCCCTAAGCCCAGGCCGCGTCCCGGAAGCGTCACATCGACCGCCTCGGCCGCCAGGCGCGCCTCCTGCAAGGCGGCATCGAGCCCCTCGCGCCGCACGCCGAGCGCCTCCTCGAGGCGCCGCTTGATCTGATTGACAAGCTGCCCCGCGCGCGGCCTTTCATCCGCGGCGAGAGTGCCGATGCGCTTCAGTTCTTCGGTGAGCGCCCCGCTCTTACCTAGGACGCGCACGCGCCAAGCCTCGAGCGCCGCTACATCCGACGCCGCGGTAAGCCCCTCCTCGGCCTCGCGCTCGAGCCGCTCAAGCCTTTCTGCGAACGGCTCGTCCATATCCCGGAACCCGCCCTTTAAGCGGCGGTGAGCGTGGCTTTGGCCTTCTCGGCGAGCGCCGCGAACGCGGCCTTATCCGCGACTGCGATATCCGCCAGCACCTTGCGGTCTATGACGATCGAGGCCTTGCGCAGCCCGTCCATGAAACGGCTGTAGCTAAGCCCGCACTCGCGCGCCGCGGCATTGATACGGACGATCCAGAGGGCCCGGAATTGACGCTTGCGGTCGCGACGATCGCGATAGGCGTACTGCCCGGCCTTGGCGACCGCCTGCTTCGCGACCCGGAAGACATTCTTGCGCGCGCCCCGATACCCCTTGGCGAGCGCTGTGACCTTTTTGTGGCGGGCTCGGGCCGTTACACCGCGTTTGACTCGTGGCATGGATAGGCCTCCTTAAGCGTACGGAAGCATGCGGATGACACCCGCGACATCCGAGGGATGGACCATGCGATCGGCGCGCAGATGGCGCTTACGCTTCGTGCTCTTGGTGGTCAGGATGTGACGCAAATGCGAATGGCGGCACTTGAAGCCGCCCGCACCCTTTTTGAATCGCTTCGCGGCCCCGCGGTTTGTTTTCAACTTCGGCATATCGTCCTCTGCGCTGTGCGCTCTTGTCATCGTCCCGCTCAAGCAGCCCGTTGGCCTTTTTGCTTGGCTTGAGTCGGTCGTTCACCTACTACCACCTGTGGCCCTGGATCTCGACCCACCTACTTCTTCGGGTTGACAACCATCACCATCTGCCGCCCCTCGAGCCGCGGACGCTGCTCGACGGTACCATATTCCAACAAATCCCCTTCAACCCGTTTCAAGAGCTCCATGCCGAGATCCTGATGGGCCATCTCGCGTCCCCGGAATCTCAGCGTAATCTTCGCCTTGTCACCGTTTTCCAGGAAGCGAATGAGATTACGCACCTTGACCTCGTAGTCTCCGACATCGGTCCCGGGGCGAAACTTCACCTCTTTGATCTGAATCTGCTTCTGCTTCTTCTTGGCAACGTGGCGGCGTTTGCTTTCCTCGTACTGGAACTTGCCGTAATCCATGATACGGCAGACTGGAGGCGAAACATTCGGCGATATCTCAACCAGATCCAGGCCCGCCTCTCCGGCGATCTTCTGGGCATCTGCGTTCGCTACAATACCGACCTGCGATCCATCGGCGCCAATCAACCTTATACGCGGGGCGGTAATCTGCCCGTTGAGCCGCGTTTCCCGTTCCGAAGCGATAGCCTACCCCTCCACACGTTCAGGACCGGCCAACGCCGCGCCAAGCTGCGCAGTGAGGGCCCCCACACTCATCCCACCAAGGTCTGCGCCTTCGCGGGTTCTTACCGAAACCGTCCCCTGCTCGGCCTCGCGGTCGCCCACGACGAGCAAATACGGGACCTTCTGCAGGGTATGCTCGCGGATTTTAAAGCCTATCTTTTCGTTTCTCAAGTCCGACTCGACGCGCCAGCCGCTGGCACGCAGTTTCTCCTCCGCACCACGCGCCACCGATCCATGGCGCTCGGCGATGGGCAATACCACCGCCTGGACCGGGGCCAGCCACAGCGGCAGGGCACCCGCATGCTCCTCGATTAGTATCCCGATGAAGCGCTCGAGCGAGCCCAGGATGGCGCGATGCAACATCACCGGGACTGCCTTGCGGCCATCGGCCATCACAAAACTCGCGCCCAAGCGCTCGGGCATCGCAAAATCGACCTGCACCGTACCACACTGCCATACCCGCGCAAGACTATCCTTCAGGGCGAACTCGATCTTGGGGCCATAAAACGCCCCTTCGCCCGGCTGCAACTCGAAGGCCAGACCCTTGGTCAACAAGGCCTGTCTCAGGGCCTCCTCGGCCTTGTCCCACTGCGCCTCACTGCCGACCCGCTGCGCCGGCCGGGTCGAGAGCTTCACGAGCACCTCCCGGAAGCCGAAATCCGCATAGACGCGGTAGAGCAGATCGATAAAGGCGCTCACCTCCGGCTGGATATCGGTCTCGGCGCAGAAGATGTGGGCGTCGTCCTGCACAAAATTGCGCAGCCGCAAAAGACCGTGCAGGGTGCCCGAGGGCTCGTTGCGATGACAGGAGCCGAACTCCGCCAAGCGCAGCGGCAGGTCACGATAACTCTTAAGGCCCTGGTTAAAGATCTGCACGTGCCCCGGGCAGTTCATGGGCTTGACCGCGTATTCGCGTTTCTCCGACGAGGTCGTGAACATGCCGTCGGCAAACTTATCCCAATGTCCCGAACGCTCCCAGAGACTCTTGTCCATGATGAGCGGGGTACGGACCTCCTGGTAGCCATGGGCCTGCAGGAGCTGCCTTATATACTGTTCGATGGCTCGATAGATGCGCAGGCCGTGATCGTGCCAGAAGATCATGCCCGGCGCCTCTTCCTGGACATGGAAGAGATCGAGGGCCCGTCCGATACGCCGGTGATCCCGTCGCTCGGCCTCCTCGAGATGCTTAAGGTGCTCGTCCAGGGCCTCGCGGCTCGCAAAGGCGGTCCCATAGACCCGCTGCAGCATGGGATTACGCGAATCGCCGCGCCAATAGGCACCCGCCAAGCGCATCAGCTTGAAATGTTTCAGTTTTCCGGTCGCCGGGACGTGGGGACCGCGGCACAGATCCACGAAGTCGCCCTGGCGGTAGAGGGAGATCGTCTCGCCTTGCGGCAGATCGCGGATGATCTCAGCCTTATAGGCCTCGCCCAGCCCCTCGAAGAAGGCGATCGCCTGATCGCGATCCACGACCTCGCGCGCCACCGGTATGTCCTGGCGGGCCAGTTCGCGCATCTTATCCTCGATGCGCTTCAGGTCGTCCGGGCTAAAACCCGGTGCATAGGCGAAGTCGTAATAAAATCCGTCGCCGATCACAGGCCCGATGGTGACCTGCGCCTCGGGGTATAAAGTCTTGACCGCGTGCGCCAGGAGATGGGCAGTCGAATGCCGCACGACCTCAAGCCCCTCCGGATCCTTGTCGGTCACGATCGAAAGACGCGCATCGGTGCCAATTGGATAGGAGGTGTCGACCAGTTGATCGTCGACGCGCCCGGCCACCGCCGCGCGCGCGAGGCCCGCGCCGATATCGGCGGCCACTTGACCCACCGTCACCGGCCGATCGTAGGTCCGCTGACTTCCGTCCGGGAGCGTAATGACAGGCATGGGCTTTTGCGGCTACTCGTCCGTCGGCCTTAAGGCCGACATCTCATGAAAGTTGGTAGGCGCGAGTGGGATCGAACCACCGACCACTACCATGTCAAGGTAGTGCTCTACCACTGAGCTACGCGCCTTCGGGGTGCGAACCTTATCAATGAACTCTCCCGCCGCTAAACCGTACAAGCGGTTGTAGTGGGGGTTTCTCTCCTCACAAAGAGACTTTCCTGGTTCTCCGTCCCCTGCATGAAACCGTTTCCGATGGCATGACTTACGATGGACTCCCCAGGCGTTAATTCGGACCGCCCCGGCCCTATCACTTCTACTGCCAAACCGCCCGCTTGACCCCCTCCTGGCCTACGGCCCAAGAAGGGGAATGCGCGGGCGAATGTTCAATTGACGCCCTCTCCATCGCTCATGGCCGGAGATTCCCGCGGCACCCTCCGGCATCGAGCCCGGATGAGTCGCCTTGGTGGGTCCCCGCGGGCGGCATGATCGCACCGCCCGCATCACAGGTCTAGACCAGTCCTGCGGGCGCACAGTATAAGGTCCGTCTATGAGCGATGACAACACTATTCGCCATAGTAACGCGCGACCGAAGGCGCCGCCGCCTCATAAAGCGGGTGCTCGACGGGTGCGGCGCCCCCAAGAAGCCGTCCGCAGGCCGCGCAAGGCCCCATCGCCCCCCCTCACACATCGGCCAGGCGCTCGGCCGACCCCGGCTTCAAGGCCCCGCGCCGCAGGGCCTGGATGCGATCTCGCAGCTTCGCCGCCTGCTCGAATTCCAGGCTGCGGGCATGGTTGTACATATCCTTTTCAAGCTTCTTCAGGAGCTTGCCCAAGGCCTCAGGGGACAAACTCTCTGCCCGCTCCTCGCGGCTACGGGGCGCACCCGGCGCGACCCGTCCCGGCACCCCGTCGATCAGCTCCTTCACGGCCTTGACCACCCCGAGAGGCGTGATGCCATGCTCCGCGTTGAAGCGCGTCTGCTTCTCGCGACGGCGGTCGGTCTCGTCTATGGCAGCGCGCATGGAGTCGGTGATGCGATCGGCATAGAGGATCGCACGGCCGTTCAGATTGCGCGCCGCCCGGCCTATGGTCTGGATCAGGGAACGGGTCGATCGCAGGAATCCTTCCTTGTCGGCATCCAGAATCGCCACGAGCGACACCTCGGGGATATCGAGCCCCTCGCGCAAGAGATTGATGCCGACCAACACATCAAACGCCCCGGCGCGCAGGTCGCGGATGATCTCGACGCGCTCCACCGTGTCAATATCCGAGTGCAGATAGCGCACCCGCACGCCATGCTCGTGCAGGTACTCGGTCAGATCTTCGGCCATGCGTTTGGTGAGCGTCGTCACGAGCACCCGTTCATCGCGCGCGGCGCGCAGCCGGACCTCGGCGAGCAGATCGTCGACCTGGCGGCCCACTGGGCGCACCTCGACCTCGGGATCCACGAGCCCCGTGGGCCGAGCGACCTGCTCGACCACGGTGGCTGAACGCGCCGCTTCGTAGGGGCCGGGGGTCGCCGACACGAATATCGTCTGCGGCATCATGGCCTCGAACTCCTCGAGCTTTAAGGGCCTGTTATCGAGCGCCGACGGCAGCCGAAAACCATACTCGACGAGGGTTTCCTTGCGCGAGCGGTCGCCGCGATACATGCCGCCGAGCTGCGGCATGGTCACATGGCTCTCGTCGACGATGAGCAAGGCATTCTTCGGGAGATAGTCGATCAGGGTCGGCGGCGGCTCCCCGGGCTTGCGGCCCGACAGGTAGCGAGAGTAATTCTCGATCCCCGAGCAATACCCGAGTTCTTTCATCATCTCAAGATCGAAGCGCGTGCGCTCGGCAAGCCGCTGGGCCTCCACGAGTTTATTGGCCGCATTCAAGACCTCGAGCCGCGCGCGCAACTCCTCGCGGATCAGATCGACCGCACCTGTGACCGTGTCGCGCGGCGTGACGTAGTGGGATTTGGGGTAGACAGTGGCGCGTCCGAGCCGGCTCACGATATCTCCCGTGAGCGGGTCGAATTCCATGAGATCCTCTATCGTCTCGTCGAACAGGCTCACGCGGACTGCCAATTGTTCGGACTCGGCGGGGAAGATGTCTATGACATCCCCATGCACCCGAAAGGTACCGCGCTTCAACTCCACATCGTTGCGGGTGTACTGCATCTCCGAGAGACGCTTCAAGATGGCGCGCTGATCGAAGATGGCGCCCTTCTTTAAATGCAGGATCATGGCGTGGTAGGCGCTGGGATCGCCCAAGCCGTAGATAGCCGACACCGTGCCCACGATGATCGCATCCGGCCGCTCGAGGAGGGCCTTGGTCGCCGACAGCCGCATCTGCTCGATGTGCTCGTTGATCGCGGCGTCCTTTTCGATGAAGGTGTCGGACGCCGGGACGTAGGCCTCGGGCTGGTAGTAATCGTAATACGAGACGAAATACTCGACGGCGTTGTGCGGAAAGAAGTCGCGCATCTCCGAATAAAGCTGGGCGGCGAGCGTCTTATTGTGCGCCAGGATCAAGGCCGGGCGTTGGAGCTCGGCGATCACGTTGGCCACGGTGAAGGTCTTCCCGGAGCCTGTCACCCCAAGCAAGGTCTGGAAGGCGAGCCCGGCCTGCAGGCCCTCCACCAAGGCCTTGATCGCCGCCGGTTGATCGCCGGCTGGGGCGTATTGGCTTGCGATCTCAAGACGCTCTGCGTGCCGCTTTGGTTGCATCGATATCCAGGGTAATATACGCGCGAGTAAACGCCCGAAAAGGTTCCTTAGCTTGCCCAAACTCACATTATCGGCCCGCGTAGGCCGAATCAAGCCCTCGCCGACCCTTGCCGTCACCGCTCGCGCCAAGGCCCTCAAAGCCGAGGGACGGGATATCCTGGACCTGGGCGCCGGTGAGCCGGACTTCGATACGCCCGACCTCATAAAGGAGGCGGCGATCCGCGCCATCCGCGCCGGCTTCACCAAATACACCGCGGTCGACGGCACGCCGGAACTAAAGGCGGCAGTGGTCGAGAAATTCGCGCGCGAGAACGCTTTACATTTTACCACGTCGCAGGTCCTCGTGTCGGTCGGCGGCAAACAGAGCTTCTACAACCTGGCGCAAGCGCTCCTCGACGCCGGGGATGAGGTCGTCATTCCGGCCCCCTTCTGGGTGTCCTATGCCGACATAGTGCTCATGGCCGACGCCTCCCCGGTGATCGTCCCGACCACGCTCAAGCAAGGCTTTAAGATTAGCCCCGAGGCTTTGGATGCGGCGCTGGCCTTCAAAACCAAGCTCTTCGTCCTGAACAGCCCCTCGAACCCCACCGGGACCGTCTATACCCGCGCGGAGCTTGGCGCCTTGGGCGAGGTATTGCGCCGCTACCCCCACGTGTTCATCGCCAGCGACGACATGTATGAGCACATCGCCTGGGGCGGCGAGCCCTTCGCCAACATCGTGAACGTCTGCCCCGATCTCCTGGATCGCACCATCGTCCTAAACGGCGTCTCCAAGGCCTACGCCATGACCGGCTGGCGTATAGGCTACGCGGCCGGCCCTGTCGAACTCATCAAGGCCATGACCAAGATCCAGTCGCAGAGCACATCGAATCCGGCCTCCGTGTCGCAAGCAGCAGCCGAGGCGGCGCTACGAAGCGGGACTACCCTCGTCACGCCCATGTGTGCCGCCTTCAAGGCCCGTCACGACTGGCTGCACGCCGAGCTTGCGGCCATGCCGGGTCTGCGCTGTCGGCCCGCGGACGGCACTTTCTACCTGTTCCCGGAGGTCACCGAGGCCCTGAAGAACCTAGGGCTCGCGGACGACCAGGCCCTAGCCGAGGCGCTCCTGGAAAGAACCGGCATCGCCGCCGTTCCCGGGTCGGCCTTCGGCTCGCCCGGACACCTGCGCCTCTCCTACGCAACGAGCGACCAGATCCTAAGAGAAGCGGTCGCCCGTCTGCGGCGGTTCCTCGAAAACGCACCGCGCGCCCTCGCCCACGGCGAACGCGCCTAATGTCGAGATTAGTCCTTGACGCCGGGGGCCTGGGTTCGTAGCATAGCGAACCTTGTGTTCCCCGGTAGCTCAGTCGGTAGAGCAGGTGACTGTTAATCACCGGGTCGGAGGTTCAAGTCCTTCCCGGGGAGCCAATAAATCCAAGACTTACGCGGCGTCTCTCTCACTGAACACCCACGCATTTGATTTTTTGCCCAAATCTGGTCCACCGTGTTTGATCCACGACCAGAACCCGGGGTTCGGCCGCTTCCGGGACGCATTACGCATCGCCGGTTACACGGCAATGGCAGCCGCGCGAGGACGTCGGTCGAGGAGGAAGTTCGGTCGGACTTAGAAAGCCCGCTTACCGGCAAGCCGCAGGCCGCGACTCCAAGCCGGTATCCTGAGCTCGCCATTGACTTATACGCCAATGGCGTATACCATACGGTTATGGAATTCATCGAGACTCCGACATTCACTCGCCTGATAACGGATCTCTTGACTGACAACGAGTATCGGCTCTTACAGAATATCCTTGTGGAGGACCCGGAACGCGGCGCCCTCATCCGGGGCGGCGGCGGTATCCGCAAATTGCGCTACGCCCTAGCCGGTGGCGGCAAAAGTGGCGGTATCCGCGTGATTTATTACTGGGTTACGAGATAGGATCAGATTTACCTTCTGGTCGTCTACCCTAAGTCGAAAAAGGACAACTTGACGACTCGGGAGACGGCCGTATTACGGACCTATGTAAAGGAGTTATCCCATGGACAAGACCCTCTTTGATGATCTTCTGCAAAGCCTCCAAGAAGCAGGGGCGATTGCCAAGGGCGTCGCGACCCCCTCGCGTCGATTTGAAGTGGTGGTGCCTGATGTAAAGGCCGTGCGGGAACGCGTCCATCTCTCACAACAGGATTTTGCCACGCTGATCCAGGTGAGCATCAAGACCTTGCAAAACTGGGAACAGGGTCGACGCCATCCGACCGGCCCCGCCGCGGCCCTTCTCAAGATCGTCGCTTCCAATCCGGAGATGGCGATAAAATCTTTGCATTCGTAATTCGTGTAGGGATCACCGTATCGAACGTCGCATCATCAGCCTCAAAAAACGCCAATGCAAGAGAGGTAAAGCGTTATGCCGCAAGTCCCTTTTTCTTCTTCCAGGAGATAGCCCAACGCACCCGGTTGGGCTTTTGCGTTTCTGGCCCCTGTGTAGGTGCCGTTTGATCAGTTGCGCGGCAAACCTCCCCGTTCAGGGGGAGGTCAAGAGCGCGGCGGGGGGTGGTGGTTCGAGGCCGTCTTCCCGCGCTTGCCGGGCGCACGCCTAAACCGGTGTTTGTTGCTGCGCGATGTATTGGCGAATCAGGGATAGGGGCGCACCGCCGCAGCTTCCGGCAAAGTACGATGGCGACCACAGCGCGCCGCCCCAGAGTTTCTGGCGAACGCTGGGATAATTCTTTTTACGGATCATACGACTGGAGACGCCCTTGAGGCTGTTCACCAGGGCCGAAACGGACACCCGGGGCGGATAGTTCACCCGCAGATGCACATAGTCGTCCTCCCCGTCGAACGCCACCAGGTCCGCCCCGAAGTCGGCACAGACAGATCCGAAGACGCCGCGCAGATCGGCTAAAACCTCTGCAGTGAATACGCCACGGCGGTATTTGGTCACAAAGACCAAGTGAACATGCAGGTTGAAAAAACAGTGCCTACCATGCCTTATCTCGGTTGAATCGGCCATAAGGCCAAGCATACAATAGAGCCATGAATCTTCGCAAAGCCGTGCGGTACAATACGCGCCATTCAATTGGCGCGATGAATGAATATCGCGCCACAAAACCATGTCCTTTCTCATCGTGCAGGGCAATGGGTACACCCACGGTGCGTGGCGGCGTGAATATGCTCTGAATTCGGCCACATAAAAGGGCCAG